>DAIUEA010000026.1:0-8256 GCA_036845365.1 Limnohabitans sp.
GCTTTAGTGGTGATAGATTTTTTTTGAGCAGCTGCTGGTGCAGATTTGGAGCCAGCAGACGTTTTGATATTTTTGGATGCAGGCGCAGCCGTTTTAGTTTTTGCAGATTGTGGCAATTTTGAGGAACTCTGTTTGGTGGACTTTGCAGTCACTTTGTGGGCAGGGGAAACTTTTTTTACAGCGGCAGAAGTTGTTTTACCACTTGGTTTTTTAGACTTGGGTGTTGACATAAATCCTCAACAGGTTGGGTGTTGGTGCTAACTAACTAAGAATAGTGAATATCAAAGAAACGAGGCAAGATGTGAGGGCGATCATTTGGTATGCAATCCTAGCGGTATATGGGCGTTTCGTAGTTAAATAGTCTACATTTAGCCGGGCCGGAGGTGTTGCTGTCGCTCTTGCGTTTTTTGGATTATACCGCAATACCTGATTTAAGTTTAGCTCTTCGGTTGTTTAAAAACCGCACTCGCTCATAGGCTATGGGGTCCGAGTTGGCAGTGGGTATTAGTTGGTTAAGTTCTCGGTCGATTGCGTCTTTTTCCATCTCTATCAAAATACTACTTAACTCCTCAGGGGTAGTTTCTAAATCGGGGGGTGTATTTTTAAAAAGTTGTACCAAAGAATCATGTTGTGGGTGAGCTTTTATGCCCTCAAGTAAAGCAGCCCAAGACTGAACGCCGATTTCTAAGTATTGTGCATCCAACCATTTGAATAGCTCTCCGTGTGGGGCGCTAAGCGAGCAAAGCATACTTTGTTGGGTGTTGGATAAAAGTTCCCACTGGCGCATATCGCTGAACAGAATTTGAACCGATCTGTCCGCTCGAGATGACGTTTTGCGCCTAGGGGAGAAGGGTAAGTTAGACGAAGCTAGAGAGCCCTCATTGCGCTGAGCATATCCAGAGAAATGCGATTTGGAATTACCTTTGTAAGGAGGGCTTGTTGAGCCCGGTTTATTTTTAAAGAAGTTTTGGGGATCGTTGGATCTTTGAGCAGATAGGTTCCTTCCCTGCTGACCATACCGTGGTGCTGGGTCTGCATTTCCCCATAAATTGAGTAGTTCTTTCTCACCAATCCCCACAAGAGTTGCTATCTCACTCAATAATTGACTTTTTAGTACGCCTTGAGGCATCGGCTCCCAAAGAGGTTTAGCAAGTGATGCAAATTGCGCTCGTCCCTCTGCAGTTTCTAAATCACATCCAACTCGAGCAGACTCCATTAAATAGCGAGATAGAGGGGTTGCATCAGATACAAACCGAGCGAAGGCCTCCTGACCGTGCTCCCTGATGTAAGAGTCAGGATCATGCTCCTTGGGTAAGAACAAGAACTTAACACTCCTCGTGTCGCTTGCAAAAGGTAGAGAAACCTCCAGGGCCTTTCTGGCAGCCCTTTGACCTGCTGCATCGCCGTCAAAACTGAAGACAACTACGTCCGTAAATCTAAATAGTTTTTGCACGTGCTCGTGTGTGCAAGCTGTGCCAAGGGTTGCGACAGCGTTTGGAAACCCCCACTGTGCCAATGCAACTACATCCATATACCCTTCTGTAACCAAGCAGTATCCAGTGGTTCTCAAAGACTGACGAGCCTCAAACAGTCCATAAAGTTCGCGTCCTTTGATAAAAACGGGTGTCTCAGGTGAGTTCAAATATTTAGGCCCTGGCTGCGAGACAGCACCAGGTGCAGGAATTACCCTTCCCCCAAAACCAATACACTCGCCCTTGATGCTTCGAATTGGAAACATAATACGATCGCGAAAACGGTCATACCTTTTCTCCTCCCCCCCTTCTTCTTGAGAGGAGATTACAAGGCCACTCTCAACCAAAAGAGGGCTTTGGTAGTCGGGGAAAACACTTGCCAAGTTTCGCCATCCCTCGGGGGAGTAACCAAGACCAAATTGCTTTGCAATTTCACCCGATAAACCACGCTCTTTTAAATAAGTTACTGCTTTGGAGGAGTTTTTGAGTTGTTTTTTGTAATCCTGACTCGCTTTTTCTAAGACATCCGTCAAGCTTTGAATGTGCTCTTTGATTTCCCCTTTTTTAGCCCTAGCTTCGGGAGATAAGCTCTCCTCAGGAACAATCATGTTGTAAGTTTGGGCTAGGTCCTTAACCGCTTCCACGAAATTCATCCCTGCATGCTCCATTAAAAAGCCAATCGCATTTCCATTCTTACCGCAGCCAAAACAGTGAAAGAACTGCTTTGTAGGGCTTACTGTGAATGAGGGTGATTTTTCTGAATGAAAGGGGCAAAGACCAGAGAAATTGGCACCCGCTTTTTTGAGCTGAACGTAGCGCCCAACAACATCCACCACATCGGCTCTGTTAAGAAGTTCTTGGATGAAGGTTTGAGGAATTGACATAGAGGAGCGATTGTAGAGTGCATTAGAAATTTTCAAAAGCGGGGGCCTCTCAGGCCTTCTTTCCTAGACCTCCTCTTAGCGTCCCATCACCGTGCCCTCGCGCCTATTATCTGCCCCAGCCGTATAACCTATTCGGCGATTTCGAGTATTGTCAGGGTTCACCCAGACGGACTCCACTGCTTGAACGCCACTTGTAAGAGGCGAGAAGACGTAATTTTGTTCTTTTGCTTTCAAAGACTGTGTCCAGGTGTCGTCAAAAAGACCTTGTTCTAAAAATATAGATCCCTTGGGTTGGGTGATGGCGAAGTGAGGCAGGTTGATAGACTCTTGGGGAGTTAAACCCCATTTGAGCATAGCCCAAAGAGTTTGAGTTGTGAAGTGAATGATCGCGACCCCTCCGGGGCTACCTAGGCTGGCTTTAAATCTAACTTGAGTTGGGAAGTTTTTATTCGATTTATTTTTAATACCAGGCTTGAACATTTCAAATACCAAAGTCGGGGTCATTGAAGAACGGGGTCGTTTAGCGGGACCCACTTTGTTTAAGATGGATTGTCCATTTGCAGTCCGGTTCAAGAAGCTAAAGTCGGTGAGTTGGGAGTTTAGTAAAAATCCGCCAGACAGACCCTGGCCGGAATTGACCATTTTGCGTGAACCAAATGCACTCTCAATAGACGATGTAAGTGCAAGCGAATTACCGTACCTGTCAACTATGCTGATGTGAGAGGTGCCGTTTTCTGGTTGAGACGCCATCGGAGCGTTTGATAAGGCTATCCTAGCGGCACCTTCCTCTGTAGGGACACCAAAGACGGGGGCCTCCATCTTGGAGCCATGTATAAGTTTGGCACGCTTTTCCAAATAGTCTGCGCTGATCAGCGAATTCCAAAGACTATCGTTGCCCACCACGTAACTACCTTGTGATGTTTTGATATTTGTGTCTAAATCTCCTACGTACTCATCTCGATCTGCCAGCGCTAGTCGAGAAGCCTCTGTGTAGTAATGTAGCCATTCTGGGCTAAAGGGGATTTTGTCTGCTTGAGTTTTGGAGAGTATTCCCAATATTTGAGCCATCGCCAAAGTGCCCGAGGAGGGTGGTGGGACGCCGCAAACCTTGTAGTGGTGAACTAATGAGGGCTCATTTAGTTTTTCTTGCGCATCAAGTTCAAAACATAGGGGTTTCCTCTCAACCGTTTTGTACAGTGCTAGGTCTGCAGCGTCCATAACGGGTGTTGGTGCACCAGCGTTAACAGCCTCAACAATGGCACTTGCTATTTTCCCCTTGTAAAAAGCATCTGCTCCCTTAGTTGCAATGCTTTGTAAAACCTCTGCAAGCTCGGGATTTTTAAGTAAATGTCCTACCGGCCAAGGTTCTTGATTGGTTTGAAAAAAATAGTTCTTTGCAACTTCGTTATTAACTAAATCTTTGTCTAACAGTAACAAATCATGGAGTCGTTGACTTACTGGGAACCCGTTCTGAGCTAGTTCGATGGCTGGATTTAGCAGCACCTTCCAGGGGAGTTTGCCGTATTTGCGGTGGGCTTGCCAGAGCATCGCAACAACCCCTGGCACGCCAACTGATTTAGAACTTAATTGAGCGGATTTGAAGGGTATTGGTTTGCCTTGATCATCCAAAAAAAGTTGATCGTCGGCGCGAAGGGGTGCGGTTTCTCGTCCGTCTAAAACTCGTACTTTTCCATTTTCCCCCCCTAAAACTAAAAAACCACCCCCTCCGATACCACTTGATTGAGGCTCCACTAAACTTAAAACCATTTGAATGCAAACTGCTGCATCTACAGCGTTTCCACCCTTCATAAGGATTGACCAACCGCTTTGTGTTGCAAGTGGATTGGCAGTTGCAACCACTTCAGAGAAATACGTTTTATTGAATTGATCGTTTGAATTTTTTAATGCATTGAGCGATAAATCCGCTCGTGTTGGCGCCTCAGGTGCGATTTGATGACGAACTTCCTCGCTCATGTTTGAGGTATTATTTGCTTCAGCTGCAAAAGAGTTTATTTCGACTAACAATAAGGTCAGCAATGTAATGCGAATAACAGCGCGATTAAGTTTTTTTAAAAACATTCTTTAATTAAAGTACTAAACTTTTTAGGAATCAACCAACTCTGACACAGTAATTGTGCAAATAAAATACTTAAATATTATTATGAACCGATTTTTAGAACTCAAAAGTTATGGCTTAATTGTTTTACTGGCTGTCTTGCTTTCAAGTTGCGCCAGTCGTGTGCCATTGGGTTCAACCAATGATACTAAGACAAATACCGCAGAGCAAGCAAATACTCCCAAAATAGCGGCAACCCTAACAAACATTTCGGGTGCTTCGCCAGCGGCGGATACTCTTAAGGCTCCCAACATTGTTAGCCTCCCAAAAGTAACGCCTAAGCTTGCTTTGGTCTTGGGCGGAGGGGCCGCTAGGGGGTTTGCGCATATTGGGGTGATTCAAATTTTAGAGGAATCGGGAATCAAGCCCAATATGGTGGTTGGTACTTCAGCGGGTAGTGTCGTCGCAGCAATTTATGCGAGTGGCAAAACGGGAGCGCAGTTACAGCGTATTGCTGACGTAATGGATCAATCCGCATTAACGGATTGGAATATGTCCATTTTAAAGAGAGGCATGATGAGGGGCGAGGCTTTAGAGCGATTTATAAGGCAACAAACTGGATCAAAGAATATGGAGCAATTGCCTCTGCTCCTTGGGGTCGTAGCAACAGATCTCCAGTCGGGGGAGGGAATTTTGTTCCAAAAAGGAGATATCGCTACGGCAGTGCATGCTTCTAGTGCTGTTCCATCTGTATTTGAACCTGTAAAAATCGGTGACCGAGAGTATGTGGATGGTGGACTGGTCTCCCCTGTACCCGTTCGTTATGCTCGTCAAATGGGTGCTGACATTGTTGTGGCAGTGGATATTTCTAGCGCGCCAGAGGGGAACAAATCTGATGATATGTTCAAAATTCTTTTGCAGACGTTCACCATTATGAGCAAAAGTATCAGCAGCTATGAATTGGGACAGGCTGACGTTTTGATTCGCCCAGCTTTGCTAGGTGTCAGCAGCATCGAATTTGCCAATCGTCAACAAAGCATCGACGCTGGTAGGGCCGCTATGAAACAAGCGCTCCCAAAGTTAAAGCTATTGTTAGGGAGCTAATCAAACCGGTTTAAATGGAATGCATTTAAATGACATTCAAATAAGGTTCAAATGAGGTTCAAAAAACGACTTAAAAGAATAAAAATCATTAAGAAGTTATTTAGAAATCAATCCACTTGTGACCAAATCTTTAATCATGTCTTTGACCTCGTCTAACTCTAATTTAATGGCGTGGAACTCTTCATTAATTTGGACCAGTAGTCTTTGCTCATCCAAGTGCCTTTGTGCTTCATCTTTGAGGCGTTTTTCTTGCTCTTTGTCTGCAGCACTATAAGCACTGAAAGAGTCAACGATAGCGGCCACAAACAAGTTTACAACAACGAAGGTCGCTATCATGATGAATACGATGAAAAAGATCCATGCATTAGGAAACTTCTCCATTACAGGTCTGGCGATGCCATCAGACCAACTCTCCAAAGTCATGACTTGAAAAAGAGTAAAGAAACTGGATCCTAAATTCCCAAAAAACTCTGGAAATTCTTTCCCGAATAAGTTAGTGGTTACTACGGCAGAGACGTAAAAAACAATCAGCATCAGACCCATGACTGATCCCAGACTTGCCAAAGACCCTAACAAGCCCCTAACAACTTTTCGCATGCTATCGACTTTGTTGATCAGTCGCAGTACGCGCAATACTCGTAACGAGCGAAGTACTGCTAGTGATTCAGACGCTGGAATGAGCGCTATGGCTATGACTATGAAGTCGAATAAGCACCAGGGATCTTTAAAGAAATGCAATCCCCTCGCAAGCATTAGACAGCTCAACTCGCAAATGAAGATACCCAAGATAACGTGGTCAAGTAAGTGCAGTTCCTCACCGATCTCGCTCATGATCCAGGGACTGGTTTCCATGCCAAGCAAAATAGCGTTTAAAAATATAAGTACAACTATCCCGTGTTGGATAAGTGGCTTTGCAAGAATACGTTCAATTTTTAGTTGCCAGGATTTCTGGGGATAGGAATGTTCAATGCTTTCGCTGCTCATACTGGAAAAATCATCGTTTAATTATTTGTAAAGGTAATATCATAACTAAATAAGCGTTGCATATTTCCGCAGGATTTCTTTTTTTAACTTATTGGATAAATTATTCATAGAATCCCTTATCAAAAATATTGCACTCTTAGTATCCAAGGAAAATTCATATTTAAAAGAATGAATGATTTGGTTTAAAAAAAGAAGAGGCTTACTCTAATTTGATCCAATGTTGTGGCAAAAAATAGTTAAAGTCAGTTTCTCTGTATTGCAACAATACTGTAGCAATTGCTTTTCAATAGCAGCAGCAAAGGGAGTTAAACTAGAGGTCTATTTAAACACTACTAGAGATTGTTCATTAGTAGATTAATATTTAAGAATGGCAATTTTTCTAGTGTATTTGGATTTAATCAGTCGGTGTTTGGTGCCCAGGAAGGGACTCGAACCCCCACGATGTTACTCGCTAGTACCTGAAACTAGTGCGTCTACCAATTCCGCCACCTGGGCAGTTCAGGAAAAGAGGGTGATTCTATCAAAAACTTTGCACAATCCGGTGTAGGCATGCTGGAAGAAATTTCTGGAACCGTTCAAGGCCACCGCGACGGGCACGGATTTGTATTGAGAGATGACGGTCAAGCCGACATTTATCTCCCCCCAAATGAGATGCGTGCCGTTTTGCACAAAGACCATATCAAGGTGCGAATTACTCGCATGGACAAGAGAGGGCGACCTGAGGGCAGAGTCATAGAGATCATTGAGCGCCCCAAACATCCTTTAATTGGGCGTTTGTTACAAGAGGGCGGTGTTTGGTTGGTTGCTCCCGAGGATAAAAGGTACGGACAAGATGTATTGATTCCTAAGAGCGCAACAGGTCAGGCAAAGCCCGGTCAAGTCGTCGTCACTGAGCTCACCGAGCTTCCCAGTCTCTACGGTCAACCCGTGGGCCGAGTTGTCGAGGTTCTTGGAGAAATGGATGATCCAGGAATGGAGATTGAAATTGCGGTGCGAAAGTACTCTGTACCCCACGAATTTTCCCAAGCCTGCTTGATTTTGGCCAAGACTTTGCCTGAAAAGGTTCGCCCAGAAGACCGACAATCTCGAGTGGACTTGACAGATATCCCGCTTATTACTATTGACGGGGAGGACGCTCGCGACTTTGATGATGCTGTTTATTGCACTCCTGCGAAAGTTGGTAGAACCAAAGGGTGGCGTTTATTGGTTGCAATTGCGGACGTGAGTCACTACGTTGAGACGGGAAGTGCCATAGACGTTGATGCATATGATCGAGCAACCAGTGTTTACTTTCCGCGCCGTGTTATTCCTATGCTTCCGGAGAAACTATCCAATGAGCTTTGTTCTTTAAAGCCAGATGTTGAGCGGTTGTGCATGGTCTGCGATATGCTGATTACGGGGGAGGGGAAAATCCACGCTTATCAGTTTTACCCGGCTGTCATGTTCAGTCATGCGCGCATGACCTATACCGAAGTGGCATCAATCTTAAGCAATACCCGGGGCCCTGAGGCGATCAGGCGCAAGGACCGAATCCCTGATTTGATGAATCTTTACGATGTTTACCGAGCTCTTTTAAAAGAGCGACAGATAAGAGGGGCCATTGATTTTGAGACAACAGAGACCCAAATTATTTGTGATGAATCAGGAAGGATTGAAAAAATCGTTCCCAGAGAACGAACGGAGGCGCACAGGCTGATTGAAGAATCTATGCTTGCTGCAAATGTTTGCAGTGCCGAATTTTTGTTACAGGCTAAAC
>DAIUEA010000026.1:8266-11574 GCA_036845365.1 Limnohabitans sp.
CGCTTTGTACCGGGTACATGAGGGACCTACCCCAGAGAAGCGAGAAACACTAAAGGCTTATTTAAAAGCTATTGGTCTTAATATGAGCTTATCAGAGGATCCTGAGCCTAAGGAGTTTCAAGCAATCGCTCAAGCAACTAAAGAAAGGCCAGACGCTCAGCAAATTCACTCCATGCTCCTTCGCTCAATGCAACAAGCGATTTACACACCGTTTAACAGTGGACATTTCGGTCTGGCGTATGAGGGTTATACGCACTTTACAAGCCCAATCAGGAGATATCCTGATCTTTTAGTTCACCGTGCCATAAAGGCAAAGTTATTAGGCCGGACCTACCAACTGCCTAAGCTTCCTTTGCCTGGAGAGGCGCACGCCAAGCTTGCGCGACGATTGGCGGTGAACAGTGCTAAGAACAAAACACCAACCAAGACGCAAAAAAAACCTGGCCCAGAGTTACAGGCCTGGGAGGCGGCCGGATTGCACTGCAGCGCTAACGAGAGGCGTGCCGATGAGGCGAGTCGGGATGTTGAGGCCTGGCTAAAATGTAAATACATGCGAGAGCACTTAGGCGAGGAATTTGGAGGCGTTGTGACCTCAATTGCCGGTTTTGGTGTGTTCGTCACGCTGGATCAAATGTATGTTGAGGGGATGATTCACATAACAGAGTTGGGGGGCGAGTACTTCAATTTTGATGAAGTAAGACAAGAGCTTCGCGGTGAGCGAACAGGAATTAGGTACGCAATTGGGACCAAACTTAGAGTCCAAGTTTCTAGGGTAGATTTGGATGGTCGTAAGATCGATTTTAGGCTCGTTAAATCTGACTTAGACCGACTCAGCAGTTCTGCAATTCCAAAGACTGGTTACTCAAAAAACAAGTCTGAGTTTATTGACTCTAACCCGAGAGGGAAAAAATCCAAGTCTAAAACCAAACAAGCAAAAGGGGCGGCAGTGACTAAGGCGCAAATTGTTCCTGCCAAGGAAACTGCCTCCAAAACAGGCGCCAAAAAGAGTTTAAAACAGGTCCTGCAAACAGCTGTGGCTGCCAAGTCGGCTGCAAAGAAAAAGGGGCGAAAGCCTTTTAGAATGAATTGAGACATTGATTTTTAACATTAACAAGAAAGGGTAGATCTTTGAATAATTCAAAAATAGCAATCGTCACTGGAGCAGGCTCTGGAGTGGGAAAGGCGAGCTCAATGGCACTAATGAACGCTGGTTACCGAGTGGCACTGGTTGGACGAAGACAAGAGTTGCTTGAGGAAGTTTTAAAAGCTTCTCCTAAAGGTCAAGCTATTGCAGTGCCCACAGACGTATCCAACCCTGTTGCCGTAAAAGCGCTGTTTGATAAGGTCGTTAAAGAGTGGGGGAGAGTGGATCTGTTATTTAACAATGCAGGGGTAGGTGCACCTGGCGTTCCTTTAGAGGAGTTAACCGTTGAGCAGTGGACCAATGTAGTAAATATCAATTTGAATGGAATGTTTTATTGCATCCAACAAGCTTTTAGGGTGATGAAGCACCAAGATCCAATCGGCGGCAGAATTATTAACAATGGATCTATTTCTGCACACGCACCGCGTCCTAACTCTATTGCCTACACAGCCACCAAACACGCCGTTACGGGTCTAACTAAAACTGCCAGCCTTGACGGAAGACATTTCAACATCGCAGTTGGACAAATCGACATTGGTAATGCCGGAACACCCATGGCCCAGCGCATGGCCTCTGGCGTGCCTCAGGCTAACGGACAAATCGCAATTGAACCCCTTATGGATGTGGATTTTGTAGGAAAGTCAATTGTTTATATGGACAGTTTGCCGCTTGAAGCCAATGTTCTCTTTCACACCATCATGGCGACCAAGATGCCTTTTGTGGGCAGAGGTTAAAGCTAAGTTGACCTAATTTGACTGCTTAGGATAAGAGACTTGCTGAGCTAACAACTCAGCATCAAAGCTCTGATCCTCAGGCCACTCATCTGCTTTCAACCCGTGCTGAAACACTGCAGTGCAGGCACTGTTCCAAGCGTTTTTATTATGAGCCCAAATCGAGCCAATCATTCCTGCTAATACATCCCCAGTCCCTGCGCTTGAAAGCAAAGGGTTTCCGGTCACGTTGATGCATACTTTGCAACAGAGATGGGCGACTCCCTCTTTAGAATATTCTGTTGCAATCACTGTACCAGAGCCCTTTAAAACAACAGTAACGTTGTAAGACCTGGCTATCTCTTTTGCGACTTGAATGCGGTTTGATTGGACTTGAACAGTGTCAATCCCTAAGAGCCTTGCCGCTTCTAGTGGATGTGGGGTTACTATTGTTTGCATTTGTCGGGCGCTTCGCGTTTTTAAAAGATTTTTTAATGCGTTGTCCCGTGCAATAGCATTAAGCGCATCCGCATCTAACACGAGGTAGGTTGAGTTCTCTAAGATATGGGTTAACCAGTATTTGATCTCGCCTCCTCCTCCGCAGCCGCAGACAAGAGTTATGTTTTTCAAATCCAATGTTTTAATTTCCTGAATCTTTCGGATCATCAAGGCAGGATTTATGTTGAACGAGTAGGAAAGCTCACTAAGAAGGTAAGCATAAACCCGTCCCGACCCCATGTGAAGTGCACTGGTTGCGGCAAGTAAAGCAGCCCCTTGCATGCCCTCACCGCCCCCGATCACGGCGACGTCAGAATAAGTCCCTTTGTGTGTGTCTTGCAAACGCTTGTTAATTAAGGGATAGGGATTAAGAAAAAAGTCGCTTTGTGTGTCTGCGTTAAGAGAAAAGTCATTTTGCTTTGTTAAAGAATCAAACCAAATTTCACCTGCAAAATCTTTTCCTGAGCCAGTAAATAAGCCTGCTTTAAGACCTAAGAAAGTAAGCGTATAACGCTTTTGTTTAGAGTTTAGTAAATACCTGGAGTCAACGCTTTGCTCAGCACTTGGTTTGAGCTTGCACATGACCCCAGTTTCTGGATTCAACCCAGATGCAATGTCTACACATAAAACTGGGGCAGCAGATCGAAACATCAACACCAGCCAATCTGCCATGACCCCCTCAATGGGCCTTGCTTGGAGAGAGTTGGGACTAGAAATGGAAGAAGACTTTGCGCTTATATTTAAATCCCCTCCTTTATCACCGCTCACTCCTATACCCAATAACGCATCAACTGCGATATCCCATACTTTTGGAGGTGTGGATTGGATTTGAATCCCGCAATTAAGCGCAGATTCAAGCGCATTCCTAAAGTTAAACAGCGACTTAGAGTGGGTTGTTTCGTGACTATCTTGATCGGGCAAATGATTAGTTGTTCCACAAAGCGTGACGTACGGCG
>DAIUEA010000027.1:0-11372 GCA_036845365.1 Limnohabitans sp.
TAGCAGCCCTTAGACATACAATCAATATGACATATTGATTGTATGTCTAAGGGCTGCTACTGGCACGCCTGATGCTATGGTTTTAAGGTACCTTTCCTTTAACTTACTATGAAT
The DNA here is from genome assembly GCA_036845365.1 of Limnohabitans sp. Classification (GTDB taxonomy): domain Bacteria; phylum Pseudomonadota; class Gammaproteobacteria; order Burkholderiales; family Burkholderiaceae_C; genus Limnohabitans. The sequence continues at coordinate 115 of DAIUEA010000027.1, forward strand.
TGGAGTTCTCTCACATGCCAAAAGTCACTAAACCTGCGAACGCCAAAGGTGATTTCTTAGTCGATTACGAAGAAAAAGTCTTTGAAGACGTCAAAGCAAAGCCCGGCGAAAAAGCCCTCGTTACATTCCACACAGTCGCCTTTGAAGGTTCGATTGGATTTGTTAATTTACTTCAAGCGACTCGCTTGAAGCGCAAAGGTTTTGAGACTTCGGTTCTACTTTATGGACCTGGCGTTACTTTAGGTGTTCAACGCGGCTTTCCTAAGCTTGGGGATGAAGCTTTTCCCGGACATCAAAACTTCAATAATCAAATTATTAAATTCATGGAAGAAGGAGGCAAGGTTTATGCGTGCCGGTTCGCACTTCAAGCCCTTTATGGCCACGGGGAAGGCGCACTCATTCCAGGCATTAAACCCATTAATCCGCTAGATGTATTGGATATTATTTTGTTACACAGAAACGATAACGCATTCATTTTGGATACCTGGACGCTGTAACGGTTAATATGAAAAGCAAACCCTCTACCGTAAAAGCGGCTGCTGTTCAAATAGCGCCTGATTTTGAGAGTCCAAATGGGACTTTAGAGAGGGTTTGCGAATATATCAAAAAGGCAGCATTACAAGGGGCGCAAATTATTGTGTTCCCAGAAACATTCGTACCTTACTATCCCTATTTTTCGTTTGTGTTGCCCCCAGTTATGCAGGGAGCGCCGCACCTAAGACTCTACGAACGAGCAGTCACTGTGCCCGGACCCGTCACTGAGGCTGTATCAGATGCGGCTAAAGAAAACAATATGGTCGTTGTTTTGGGCGTCAATGAACGAGATCATGGTAGCTTGTACAACACACAATTGGTGTTTGATGCAGACGGATCTCTAATTCTCAAGCGCAGAAAGATCACGCCAACCTATCACGAGCGCATGGTGTGGGGGATGGGGGATGGCTCGGGCCTTAAAGTTGTTGATTCATCAGTGGGCCGTGTAGGCGCTCTTGCATGCTGGGAGCACTACAACCCTTTAGCTAGGTATTCCTTGATGGTTCAACACGAGGAGATTCACTGCGCACAATTCCCAGGCTCTTTGGTAGGCCCTATATTTGCTGAGCAAATGGAAGTAACCATTAGGCACCATGCACTTGAATCGAGCTGTTTTGTTATAAACGCAACGGGTTGGCTAACAGACAAACAAATTGAATCCATTACGCCTGATCTTCAACTTCAAAAAGCACTTAGGGGGGGATGTCATACGGCAATCATTTCTCCTGAAGGTAAGCATTTAGCTCCCCCCCTTACTGAGGGTGAGGGCATACTCATTGCTGATCTTGACATGTCACTTGTCACGAAACGCAAACGGATGATGGACTCAGTTGGCCATTATGCGAGACCGGAGTTACTCAAGCTACACGTGAACGACAGACCCCAAGCCTGTGCTACGTTTGAGTCTGTCGGCTTGGGTGAAAAAGACGCAGCCATAAATTCTTTAATAACCAAACAATCAAGCTCTTAGAGCAATGAGGTGCATGATGAGTTCTACAGATTTAATGAGCAGTAAAGATTTAATGACAGAGCTTCAAACACATGGTCTGCGGCTTGTGGATCCAAAGCATGGAGCTGCCAGTCGCAAGGGCGGTGCAGGACCCTCGGACCATAAGGCAGTCATCGTTGATGGTAAGACAATCATGGTTCCTGTGCATACTTCTACTGCTTGGGATTCACCCTTCGTAGCGCAGGCTCCAAATGCTGAAGGCGTCAGCGTAATCACGCGCTCAAGCATTCCCATTGCATCTGTCAGTTTCCCTAAAAATCCTAGGTTCTATTTGTTAAAAACAGAAGAGGGAGTTCCCTATTCTCACATTGCTACCCTCCACGGCTCGGATGTTTTGGCGACTACGATTCTTCAAACTTGTATTAGGTATGAGAGTCGCAAAAAGGCATGCAAGTTTTGCGCAATAGGGCAGTCCCTGGCGGCTGGTCGCACCGTTGCCCATAAAACGCCTGCTCAGCTCGCTGAGGTAGCTAAAGCTGCAGTAGTGTTGGACGGAATTAAGCACATGGTCATGACAACGGGCACTCCTGCTGGCGATGACAGGGGCGCGGCTGTGTTGTGCGAGAGCGCTTTTGCGATCAAAGCCGCAGTTGATATTCCAATCCAAGGGCAATGTGAGCCGCCTAGCGATTTTCAGTGGTTTCAACGTATGAAAGCTGCTGGTATCGATACGCTTGGCATGCATTTAGAAGTTGTTACGCCTTCTGTGAGGGAGCAAATTATGCCTGGCAAGGCTACTGTTGGAATCGACTACTACATGAAAGCATTTAAAGCTTCCGTGGAAGTCTTTGGACGCGGGCAGGTCAGCACCTACATATTGGCAGGATTGGGGGACACGAGCCAAGCCATATTAGATATTTGTAAAGAATTGTTAGAGATTGGTGTTTACCCCTTTGTGGTTCCTTTTGTGCCAATTAGTGGTACTCCTTTGGAGGACCATCCCTCACCAAGCGCCGAATTTATGAAGTCTATTCTTGAGCCGTTAGGAAAAATGATTGCCCAGGCGAATCTCCTCTCAAGTGATATCAAGGCCGGTTGCGGTAAATGCGGCGCTTGCTCTTCATTGTCTGTATATGAGACTTAAAGTCTGTAAGGAGTAACTCATGATTTGCCTAGATAACTTGAATGAACCTTTTGCTGAGTGGACTCCCAATGAATTCCTAATAAAAGAGGCTTGTCAGGACTGGGAAACCAAGGAAGCTATGAGTCTTAGAAGAGCTGTGTTTTGCTATGAGCAAGGAATTTTCAGCAACGACGACAAAGACGCAATTGATGATCATGCCACTTTATTGGTCGCGATGGCTTGTAGCGCAGGTATGCCAGATCAGGTCGTCGGCACTGTGCGCATTCACGAAAAATCACCGGGGCTTTGGTGGGGCTCTCGCTTAGCAGTTCACCCCTCCTTTAGATCGCAGGGACAAATCGGGGGGACATTAATTAAATTAGCAGTAAGTCGTGCGCACGCACTGGGATGCAAGACCTTTATGGCCCACGTTCAAAGCCAAAACGGGCCTCTTTTTAAGAAGCTAAATTGGTTAGAAATCCGTTCATTAAAAATTCATGGCCGGCCTCATCTAGAAATGCAAGCCGATTTAAATGCTTATCCTCCGTGCTTTGACCCGGTCAGCGGGTTTGTAACTCGCTCAAGAAATCAGTGATGAATGAAGCTCAGGTACTTTGCAATACGTTACTTAAAAGTCGCGGATTTATTCATAAGCGAGACATTAGTACAGCGCTGAGCTCTTTGATAAAAAACCAGCTCTCGGGAGGTACCTTACTGCCGCTTGAGCAAGTGGTACCCATTGGAGATGATTGCGCTGCAATAGACGACGGGCATGGAGGATACCAACTATTTGCTATTGAAGGGCTAGTGGAGGAGTTTATTGAGAATATGCCTTGGTTTGCAGGTTATTGCAGCGTTATGGTTAATGTGAGCGACATATATGCCATGGGAGGAAGGCCAACCGCTGTGGTGAACGCCATATGGAGCAATGGAAGTCAGACTGCGTCAAAGGTATTTGAAGGCATGGCACAAGCTTCTAGAGTTTACTCAGTTCCAATCGTTGGGGGGCACAGTAACTACCAAAGTCAAAAACCGCAGCTCGCTGTCTCCATTCTTGGTCATGCAAAAAAACTTCTCACCAGCTTTGATGCAAAACCTGGCGAAGAGTTAATGGTGGCTATAGATTTGCGTGGACATTACCAAGATCCCTATCCTTATTGGAACGCCTCAACTGAGAGTCCAGCTTTGCGTTTAAGGGGAGATCTGGAGTTATTGCCCTACTTAGCCGAGTCTGAACTTTGCAAAGCGGCTAAAGATATCAGTATGGCGGGCGTAATTGGGACCGCATTGATGCTCCTTGAGTGCTCGCAAGTAGGCGCTGTGATTGATGTGGAATCTATCCCTAAGCCAAAGGACATTGAGCTCGAGAAGTGGCTCACCTCATTTCCAAGCTATGGCTTTATTTTGAGTGTAAGCCCTAAGAATATTGAAAAAGTAAAAGCATTGTTTACGCGCAGAGAGATTGCTTGTAGTGTTATTGGCCAGGTGACTGAAAGTAAAAAAATTCTCCTCAAACGCAACTCAGACACAGCGCAGTTGTGGGATTTAGAGAAAGAAGCTTTTATTTGCGCTGTCAAATGAAAATAGCACTCCTTACACATTCAGTCAATCCACGGGGCGGAGTCGTACACACTCTTGAGTTGGGGGAGGCACTGCGTAAGGCTGGACATGAGGTGACTGTAATGGCTCCGGCAACTTTAGGGCAAGATTTCTTTAGGGTTACGAGCTGTAAAGTTGAGTTAATTCGCATTGAAAATAGACTAGATACTGATCTCGAAGACATGGTCGAGCGGCGGATCAATGCTTATGTTTTGCACTTAACGAATTTTCTAAGAGTTGAATCATTCGATATTTTTCACACACACGACGGTATTGGTGGAAATGCTTTAATTGAGCTGAAGCGCCTAGGTTTGATAAATCACTTTGTCCGCACAGTGCACCATTTAGATGATTTCCTTCAACCCAAACTCAAACTTTGGCAAGAGGCATCGGTTTTAAAGGCAGAAAAAGTATTATGTGTGAGCAATTTATGGAGAGAAAAAATTGCACGGCAATTTAGTATTCAAGCCCATTTAGTCAACAACGGCGTAGATCCAGAGCGCTTTAGGAAAGTTGACTTAGATTTATTAGAGGCGATTAAAAAACATCTTCGCATAGACTTAGATGGGCCAATGGTATTGGCTATGGGAGGAATAGAGAAGCGAAAAAATACTCTTTTATTGCTTGAGGCGTTTAATATCTACAGACTGCAGTATCCCATGGCAAAGCTTGTTATTGCGGGCGGAGCTACTTTGCTAGATCACTCAGAATATGTAAAAGAATTCAATCAAAGGCTTACCGAGCTTGGCTTAAACGGCGAATATTTGAAAAGTGTAATAGTCACTGGACCGGTGGATGACTCATTTGTGCCAGGTTTGTATCAACTCGCAACCGTAGTAGCGGTTGTATCTGTTAAGGAAGGATTTGGACTAGTTACGCTTGAGTCCCTTTGCAGTGGTACACCAATCGCAGTCTCTCAAATAAAGCCTTTCACAGAATATCTAACCTCTGAGGATTGTTACTGGATTGATCCAAAAGATGCAAAAAGCATCGCGAGTGGGCTAACTTTGGCAACACAGCAATTCGACTCTCAACGTGTGAATAGGTCTGCAAAATTGCTTGCACAGGCTTACAGCTGGAAGAGGTCTGCTGCGACACATGTTGCGTTATATCGGCAAATTTTAGTTAAGGAGAATATCGTATGCCTGTAATGCATTTCCAAGTTCGGTGGCCTGATCAAACTGAGTTGAATTGTTATTCGCCGTCTTTGGTCATTCAAGATTTTCTGCAAGTAGGCGAGATTTACTCTATCTCAAAATTTTTAGAACTGGTTCGAGAAGCTTTAAATATAGCCTCAGAACGGGTCCGTGCTAAATACGGGTTTGCTTGTTCACAAGCTTTGGATCAATTAGGTGAGATTGAAATAGTCGCTGCTCGGTTTAGTGATCACTTGAATCAAAAAATTACAGTCATTGGTTTTACAGATTAGATTTATAGATTAGAAGAGGTTTTTTTCATATGGCAACTATCGATCCACAAAGAACACACTACCCTGTTGTGATTGTCGGAGCCGGGCAGGCGGGCTTGTCTTTGAGTTACTATTTAAATCAAGCAGATATTGATCATCTGATTGTTGAAAAAAGATCCCCTGTGCACACGTGGAGAACGCAGCGCTGGGACTCCTTTAGTCTTGTCACTCCCAACTGGCAGTGTGATCTTCCAGGTTGGCCATACAAGGGGGATGACCCGCACGGATTTATGCTCAAAGATCAAATCAATGAGTGGTTAAAGGGATTTGTTGAAATGGTTGACCCCCCCGTTCTCAACAATACGGAGGTCTTAAAGGTAAAAAAAATAGAAGTTAAAAACTACTTTGAAGTTAAGACAACACACGGAGACTTCACGGCAAACCAGGTAGTTATTGCATCTGGCGGATATCTCAAACCAATTATTCCAAGGTTTGCCGAGCGATTTCCCCAGTCCATGGCTCAAATTCACTCAGCTCAATATTCAAACCCAAACAAACTCCCTAATGGGCCTGTGTTGGTTGTGGGCAGCGGTCAATCGGGCTCGCAAATCGCTGAGGATTTGCACCTGGCTGGGCGCAAGGTATTCCTCGCAACGGGTGACGCTCCTAGATGCGCACGCTTTTACAGAGGCAAAGACGTGGTGGATTGGCTTGCTGAGATGAATTACTATGAAATGCCTGTGACATCACACCCCTTAAAAGAAGGGGTTCGAGACAATACAAACCATTACGTGACAGGAAGGGATGGGGGACGAGATATTGATTTTCGAAAATTTGCTCTTGAGGGAATGGAGCTGTTTGGTTTAATGACCGGTTTGGTGGGTGAGGAGCTGACCTTTATGCCTAATTTAAAAAATAACCTGGATCATGCAGACGCAATTTTTAATGGGATCAACGCCTCTATTGATAAGTTCATTGAATCCAAGCATATCAAAGCACCTCCCGCATCGGTTTATGAGCCCGTATGGACTCCCACAGAGGAGAGAACAAAGTTGAACTACAAAGACGCTGGAATTAAAAGCATTGTGTGGTGCATTGGATTTTCTCCTGATTTTACGTTTGTAGACTCCCCCGTATTCAACGGTAAAGGCGAACCCGTGCACACCCGGGGTATTACAAATGAAAAGGGTTTATATTTTCTCGGGCTTCCATGGTTGCATACTTGGGGTAGTGGGAGATTTTCTGGAGTAGCCAGGGATGCTAAATATTTGCATCATTCGATTGTTCAAAATTTAAACAGAACCCCAAAAACTGCAGAGTCTGTTGTTTAATGATTCTTTTGGCCTAAATGTTTTGAACGAACCTAAGTAGTTTCAATCATTCTGCGCAGTTCAGGCACGCACGAGCCACACTGCGTGCCGCACTTAAGGGCGCTTTGCAAGGCCGCTAGTTGTTCCTCTTTAGAACTCTTGTTTGATTTTAAATGGGCTCGAATAGCGATATCTTGAACACCCACACAGCTACAAATTATTTTCCCCTCCTGTGCTTGCGCAAAGGGTGGAGTCTTGGTGGACATCAATAAGCGGCGACCATATTCCTTCGCGGAGGACCCCGTTTGGAGTAGTGATTTAAGCCAACCCTCAGAAGCGGTTTCACCTGCAATTATGAACGCTTCAAGAATAGTGGCTGCTACGGAAGGGGGGCCAGGAGGATGTGTTGAAGTTGTTGAAATATGTTCTTCTTTCGTAAGGCGCATGCTCCTCAGATGCCCTCTTTTGGCGTCAACGTATCGCAAGCTCTCTTTGCCGTTAAACTGCAAAATCCTCTCAATGTCAAAGAGTGTCTGCATATCAGGTGCTTGGCTACAGGCCGCACGGAGCATGACCCCGCTTTGTTCCTTTGCACGGCTTAAGGCTGAACTAAAAGGGACGCAACTGGCAAACTCAAACTCTACCATCTTTGAGCGAAGGCGTTGCAAAATGTGTTGCGCCTCATCTTCGTTAACCCATGCAACCGCGAGCAACTTCCAGGCAAGCTCGGCTTTGAGTACTTTGACCGCTGCGTGTTTGAGCTCAGGTTGTTTGGAGGAGGGACAAAATGCTGAAGTCGTGATAGCGTTCACACCTAGGAGGGGTTTGTTTTGATGATCGCGCCCGCTCAAATACGCAGCTCCCCAGTGCATTGCAATAAACGCTTGATTGGCTCCCAGGTCATCACTGCTTTGAGTGGGCAACACAATGGAGCCGCGTTTACTGGTTACGTGTACAAGGGCGCCTTCGAGCAGACCCAAACGCTCCATATCTTTGGGGTTTAGTTGCACTACGGGTTCGGGCACATGTCCAAAGAGTTTCCCGACTAGGCCCGTGCGAGTCATGCCGTGCCACTGATCTCTTAAACGGCCCGTGGTAAGTGAGAAGGGATAGCGCAGATCGCGCACCTCGGCAGTTTGTACATACGGGAGAGCCGCAAAGTTAGCGCGCCCGCTTTGAGTTGGGAAAACCCCGTTTTCATAAAGGCGAGCTTGACCTCTTTTAAAACCCTCAGCCATGGGCCACTGCTCGGGGGTGCGCTCCAAGTGCTCATAGGTCAGTCCCGTGATATCAAGGTCACGCCCGCGGGTAGACTCACGGTGCTCATTCCATATCTCCTCTGGCGAGTTGTAAGACATGTGCAGGCTCTCGCTTTTCTTTATCCCCGGCTCACGGCCTAAACGAGCGGCTAAATCCACGATGATTTGCCAATCAGGCCTGGCTTGTCCAACTGGAGTTACTGCAGCGCGCACTCTGGTGATCCTACGCTCACTGTTGGTGACTGTGCCCTCTTTCTCACCCCAAGTGGCAGCGGGTAGCAGCAGGTCAGCAAAGCCGCAGGTCTCAGATGTTACAAAAGCTTCTTGCACGACCACAAACTCAGCGCGCTCTAAGGCGCGTCGAACAGTGCTTTGGTTGGGCATAGACTGGGCAGGATTTGTACATGCGATCCATAGCATTTTGATCTCACCGTCCGCAGCAGCCTCAAACATCTCAACTGCAGTTTTACCAGGCTTTGCGGGCACATCGTCGATGCCCCAAAGTGCTGCTACCTCTTTGCGGTGGGAGGGATTGCTCATGTCGCGGTGTGCACTAATCAGATTGGCCAAACCCCCTACTTCTCGGCCCCCCATCGCATTGGGCTGCCCAGTCAGTGAGAAAGGACCTGCCCCTGGTTTGCCGATTTGACCCGTCGCTAAATGTAGATTAATGAGGGACGCGTTCTTAGCCGTTCCGCTGCTGGACTGATTCAGACCTTGACAGTACAAGCTCAAAGTACCGGAGGTGGTGTTTGTTCGCCTCTTATCCTCCTCGTCCACACCTGCAAACCACCTTGTCGCTTTGATCAGTTGTTCGGGGGTGATCCCGCATAGGGAGCACACGCTGTCGGGAGTGTAGTCCTTAACAAGGGTGCGCAGCGCTTCAAACCCGTGTGTGTGAGCGTTGATGTAGGCCTCATCAGTCCAGCCCTCTTCAAGCATCAGGCTCAACATGCCATGAAAAAGAGCAACATCAGTACCAGGTTGAATGGGCAAATGAAGATCAGCGCCACTTGCAGTGTCTGTGCGTCTGGGGTCTACGACGATTACTTTTAAGTTAGGATTATGCGCGCGCGCGTCCTCTATCCTTCTAAACAAGACGGGATGAGCAAAGGCCGTGTTACTGCCCACAATAAATAGGCAATCAGCGAACATTACGTCCTCATAGCATGTGGGTGGGGCGTCAGCGCCCAGGGTGAGTTTGTAGCCCGCTACGGCGCTGCTCATACATAGACGAGAGTTGGTGTCGATGTTGTTGGTGCCGATGAGTCCTTTTACTAATTTGTTGAATACGTAATATTCTTCTGTAAGCAGTTGTCCTGAGATGTAAAAACCAACCGCATCTGCTCCGTGAGTGCGGATAATACGTGCAGTGGTGGAGCTGGCCAAATCCATGGCGCTGTCCCAAGTCACAGGGACTAGAGCGCTACTTTCTAGGTTATCGCTCAAAGGGTTTATGGGTTGTGACCCCTGCATAGGTTGCATAGGTTGCATAGGTTTAATCCTTTGCATCCTGCGCATGGGCTGAAGTAAACGGGTTTGAGAGGCAAGCGAGGGACGGGCTGATAAATGCAACGTGGAGCCTTTGCTACACAAGCGCCCAAAATTTGCTGGATGAGCCGGATCGCCTCGCACGCCCGTGATCTGGTCTTCGTGAGACTCGATGATCACGCCGCAACCCACACCGCAGTAGGGGCAGGTGGACCGAGTTTCTTTCATGCCTTAATTAATAGTGATCAAAAATCAGCTGAGCTCTTAATCAACAGCCAAAGATCTCAGCTCATCCAAGTCCAGTGAGACTTCACCATTGGAAATAAGAACCTCAAAGCGTTGGGTACAACCCTCATCGGGCTCAACGGCGCAACCGCTTGAGAGATCAATTTGCCAGTTGTGCAGGGGACAAGCCACGGTTTGCCCGTAAACAATACCTTGACTAAGTGGCCCCCCTTTGTGGGGGCAACGATCGAGCAGGGCGAAGACTTTGTTCTCGGCACTTCGAAACACGGCGACTTCAGAGCCCTTTTCTCGGCGCACGCGACGTGCGCCAAGCACGGGGATGTCCTCTAATTTACAAATTGTTTTCCAATTAGGCATGGCAAGTTTCCGGATTTTTTATGAAAGTGATAGTGCCTCAAATTGGCGTGTGTCGACCTGCGCTTTGTCAAACTCAAACCACGGATCAGGTTCCCCCTCAAGTGTGAATTGCAACCTTGCCCATAAAGCTTTGCGGCCTTCGTGATCCTCTAAGATTTTTTTCTTAACGTAATCCATCCCCACACGATTTACGTAGTGAACCGTTCTCTCCAGGTACCAGCCCTCCTCTCGGTAGAGTTGCATAAAGGCACCCGTGAACTCGAGCACTTCAGCGGCAGTTTTGAGTTTTGTAAAGAACTGAGCAACCTCGGTTTTAATGCCTCCGTTGCCTGCGATGTACATCTCCCAGCCACTATCCACACCGATGATCCCAACGTCTTTGATGCCTGCCTCCGCGCAGTTACGGGGACAGCCAGAGACGGCGAACTTGACTTTGTGGGGCGCGTACATGCGCCACATGGCTCGCTCTAAGTCTTTTCCCATCTTGGTGCTGTCTTGTGTGCCCATCCGGCACCACTCACTTCCCACACAAGTCTTTACGGTGCGCAAAGCCTTAGCGTAAGCGTGACCAGAGGGCATACCAATGTCCTTCCAAACATTCACCAGATCCTCTTTCTTAACACCCAATAAATCAATCCGCTGACCCCCTGTGACTTTGACGGTCGGGATTTTGTATTTATCCACCACATCCGCAATTCGGCGCAACTCATCGGCCGTAGTCTCACCCCCCCACATCCGAGGAATCACGCTGTAGGTGCCGTCTTTTTGGATATTTGCGTGACTGCGCTCATTGATGAATCTGCTTTGCGGATCATCGAGTGCTTGCTTAGGCCAACTGCTTAAGCGGTAATAATTAACAGCAGGCCTACAAGTGGCGCAACCCGTTGGGTGTCGCCAACCGAGCGCTTGAAAGACCGCCTCATTGGTGAGAAGCTTTCTATGTCTAATTGCGTCTCTCACCTCTTGGTGAGAGCTATCGGTG
>DAIUEA010000028.1:0-11102 GCA_036845365.1 Limnohabitans sp.
CCCCATGTATTTGGGTCTTGATTTAAGGGGCGGAGTTCATTTCATGTTGCAAGTTGATATGCAAGCTGCTCTTACAAAGAGAGCTGAGTCTCTAACAGGCGATATCAGGAGTCAGCTAAGGGAGAAAAATATTCGGCACAGCGGGATTTTGCGCGATGGTCAAACCATTGAGATTGATTTCAAAGATAAATCAGTTGCTGATCAAGCAGTCCAGGCGATTAAAGAACAATTCTTAGAACTTCAAACCGCGCAGGAGACCTTAAACGGTGCTATTAAAATTAGGGCTACTTTGTTGCCTCAGTCAGCAAAAAAAATACAAGAACAAGCTCTCAAGCAAAACATTACGACCCTACATAACCGGATTAACGAGCTAGGGGTTTCAGAGCCGGTCATTCAACAACAAGGCCTGGACAGAATCGTGGTCCAACTCCCAGGTGTTCAAGACACCGCAAAAGCCAAGGATATTCTTGGCAGAACCGCAACCTTAGAAGTACGGCTTGTAGATGAAAGCGCTGAAGCAAAAAGTGCGGAGCTCAGCAACGGGCTTATCCCTTTTGGAAGTGAACGATTCTTAGATAGAAATGGGCTCTCTGTTGTCGTCAAAAAACAAGTCATTTTGACAGGCGAGAACCTCACGGATGCGCAGCCTGGTTTTGATAATCAAACTCAAGAGGCGGCGGTTCACCTCACTTTAGATGCCAAAGGGGCTAGGATATTTAGGGATATAACGCGAGAAAATGTAGGCAAAAGGATGGCCATTTTGCTATTTGAAAAAGGTAAAGGGGAGGTGGTCACCGCACCTGTGATAAGGGCTGAAATTGGTGGAGGAAGAGTTCAAATATCTGGTCATATGAATTCGGTAGAAGCCAACGATACGGCCCTGCTGCTTAGGGCCGGCTCTCTCGCAGCCCCCATGGAGATCATCGAGGAGAGAACGATTGGGCCCAGCCTTGGCGCAGAAAATATTGCCAAAGGCTTTGACAGTGTGACCTGGGGATTCCTGGCGGTTGCCAGTTTTATGTGTGTTTATTATTTACTATTCGGTATTTTCTCAAGCGTTGCTTTGGCTGTTAACTTAATGCTCCTTGTTGCTATTTTGTCTATGCTGCAAGCCACTTTAACCCTCCCTGGAATGGCGGCAATGGCGCTTGTTTTAGGAATGGCAATTGATGCAAACGTCTTGATTAACGAAAGAGTTCGTGAAGAGCTCAGGAACGGCTCAGCCCCGCAAACAGCCATACACAACGGATACGAGAGAGCTTGGTCAACCATTTTGGACTCGAATGTGACGACTTTAATCGCCGGCTTAGCTTTACTAGCTTTTGGTTCCGGTCCAGTGCGTGGGTTTGCTGTGGTTCACTGTTTGGGAATTTTAACCAGTATGTTTTCCGCCGTATTTTTCTCAAGAGGTTTAGTGAATCTTTGGTATGGCCAAACTCATAGACTGCAAAAAGTTTCTATAGGTACAGTTTGGCGCCCCGATTCCGGTACACAAGCTCAAGACAACTCACTTACCGCTATTTCCAAAAGCTCTAGATAAAAGGGAATTACCATGGAATTTTTTAAGCTTCGTCGTGATATTCCTTTTATGCGCCATGCCTTGGCATTTAATGCAGTATCTTTGATTACTTTTTTAGCAGCCGTTTTTTTCCTCTTTAGCAAAGGACTTCACCTATCCGTTGAGTTTACGGGCGGTACTTTGGTAGAAGTCAATTTCTCACAAAGCGTGGACTTGGATGATATTCGTGGTCGAATAAATACGCTTGGCTATAGTGATGTACAGATTCAAAACTTTGGCTCCACTCGGGATATTTTGATCAGAATGCCCATCGTTAAAGGGATCCCATCGGGGGAGCAAACAGCTAAAGTGATGGACAAACTAAAAGAGGCTAATTCAAGTGCCACTATGCGTCGCACAGAGTTTGTTGGGCCCCAAGTGGGCGATGAACTAACGGTGGACGGATTAAAGGCCCTTGCCTGTGTCGTAGTTGGCATCATGATTTATTTGGCTATTCGTTTTGAATGGAAATACGCAGTTGCTGGAGTAATAGCCAACCTACATGATGTGATCATTATTTTGGGTTTTTTCGCTGCATTTCAGTGGGAGTTTTCTCTACCCGTTTTAGCCGCTGTACTAGCTGTACTAGGTTACTCAGTTAACGAATCGGTAGTTATTTTTGACCGTATCCGGGAGAACTTTAAAAGGCTGCGAAAGTTACAGACTACTGCCATTATTGACAACGCAATTACATCGACAATGAGCAGAACAATTATTACTCACGGCTGTACGCAGTTGATGGTTTTATCGATGCTACTCTTTGGCGGGGAAACACTTCATTACTTTGCGCTCGCCTTGACGATTGGTATCTTGTTTGGAATCTATTCCTCTGTTTTCGTCGCAGCAGCGATCGCTATGTGGCTGGGGATTAAAAGGGAAGACCTAATCAAAAACAACTCCTCCGGAGCAGACTTTGACCCAAACGATCCCAACTCTGGTGCAGTTGTTTAACCAGTCTATTTAACTGGGTTGGGTTAGATTGGGTTGGGCTTGTCCTAACATGAGCGGTCTTTTTATTATCCACCCAGAACTATGAATTGCTAACCTACCTGGGCTGGTCACTATTGCTGGAATTGCGGAACAATAGACCCTTGTATCGGCCTATGCTTTTAGTTCAATGAGAGATTCTGTCTTCATCATCACAAAGCTCATCAAGTATGAGCACATCTGGCTCTATTCCAAAGCTCCAGTACACCATCAAGATGATGATCTTAAAGTCGTCCAAGGCTATTTGTTCAACGGGAGAGGCCAACGCGCGGTCCAGAACAATCTCTCGCATCGCACAAGGCATAACCCCTACGTTTTCTAAAAAGTTTAAGAAGCCTAGACACTCAACGCCCAGTCTAGATAGCTCATGTTGGGAGTAAATCCGTAAACTATTTGGGGAAGGATCAATCGAGAGCGGTTGCTGGTGCTGTTGCAAATTAAGTAACAAGCCAGGTGCAGGGGTCGTAATACTTGTGTTCTTCTTGGGCGTAATATCGATGAGGTCTGCGCTTTTAGACGCCGCATCCAAACCCTCCAGCCAGTGGAGCGCTTGTTCAATTTCGTCTCCCTCGAAGCCAGCGGCGCTGAGGCGACGCCCGAGGAGCGGGAGCTCTGGGCAAGCATTGGCTTCCCAGTAATGTTCGTAGACAAAAACAAGTACGTCAAACATATTTGTTCACTATACAACGGTTTTTAAGTATTTTTCAAAGAATCTTCAAAAAAAAACTTTTCGGCCATTCTTTTCTAAATATCCTCTTTGAAAATTAAGTTTTTTCAAAATTTTCTAATAAAAATTATTCTCTTTAGACTTCTAAATGACACATCTTATTAAATCAGCGAAAATATGTCTATGGCTTTATTGAATATCCTTTGCTATCCTGACCCTCGTTTGTACACAGTTGCTAAGTCTGTTGTGGAAATAAATGATGACGTTAACAAGTTGATTGGAGACATGATTGAGACAATGTACGAATCAAACGGTATCGGTCTGGCCGCAACACAAGTTGACGTTCATCAACGCATCATCGTCATCGATGTTTCTGAGGAAAGATCCTCTCCCATTGTATTGATCAATCCTGAAATATTGTGGTATCACCCAGAACGAGCAAAGGGTGACGAAGGATGTTTATCAGTTCCAAACACTTACGACGGAGTGGAAAGAGCCATAGAGGTGAGGGTTTCTGCGATGGATCAAAAAGGGGAGATAAGAGAGTTGCATGCAAAAGAATTATTTGCAGTTTGCGTGCAACACGAGATGGATCACTTAGAGGGAAAAGTTTTTGTTGATTATTTATCGCCACTCAAGCGCAACAGAATCAAAACAAAAATGTTGAAACTACAACGCGAACAAAATCGTTGAACACAATTGCACCTTTAAGCTCTCAAAGCGTTGGCTCGACCAGGGTCGCCTCGTCTGGCCTTAGAATCGTTTTTGCGGGTACTCCGGAGTTTGCGTGTACTGCCCTTGCTCATATTCACGCAAGCGGTTCTAATAATCATCAGGTCGTTGGCGTGCTATCCCAACCCGACAGACCCGCGGGCAGGGGGATGCATTTGCAAGCTTCCTGCGTCAAAGTCTTTGCAAACCAGCATGGGATTGCCACGTGCCAGCCGAGGAGTCTTAAGTTGGACGGCAAGTATCCGGAGGACGCGCTTGATACTAAAAAGTTCATAGAAGATTTACACCCTGATGTGATAGTTGTGGCAGCGTACGGCTTGATTCTTCCCAAATGGATGCTTCAAATATGTCGGTATGGTTGTATCAATATTCACGCCTCGTTGCTACCCCGCTGGAGGGGGGCTGCTCCGATACATAGAGCAATCGAGGCGGGAGATTTAGAGACGGGTGTGTGCATTATGCAAATGGACAGTGGCCTTGACACGGGTCCTATTTTGATGTCAGAGTCGTGTTTGATTGACCCAATTGAGACCACAGCAACTCTTCACGACAAGCTCTCACATATGGGTGCGCGCCTATTAATGCAATCTCTCAACAGCTTATCGACCTTAAAGCCTGTAGAGCAAGTCCTACACGGTGTTACCTACGCCCATAAGATCGAAAAGCTAGAAACTTGGATTAATTGGGAGATGGATTCGAACGCTATTGAACGTAAATTAAGGGCTTTTACGCCCCTTCCTGGCTTGCAAACTCTACTAGGCAGGGAAACCTTAAAGATTTGGGCTGCTCAGGTTTGCAGCGAGGGCGTTGTCGGTGAATTTTTAAGCGGATCCCCCGTTGGCACTATCGTTAATGTTTCCTCTTTGGGTATTGATGTCCTCACTGGCAAAGGCATTTTGAGAATAACTGAGCTGCAAAGGGCCGGCGCAAAAAGAATGTCATCTTCTTTGTTTTTGCGTGGATCCCCACTCGTTAAAGGCTCCCTTTTTGAATCTCCTCCGCAAGCTTTAAACAACAAAGTGCAGGCTAACTAAGCGTTACATGTTTTTCCTTAAAACAAACTATTCTCATCCCTACTTTGGGGTTGGGATGAAAGACATCAGTAGTGCAGCCCCTGGGGTTGCCGCCTGGGGGATGATGATTGGTGTTAGCATGATTCAATCTGGCATGAGCGTTGTGGACTGCGTGGCAATGACGCTGTTGGTTTTTGCCGGAAGTTCTCAATTGGCCGCGATACCTTTAATGGCAGCTGGTGCCCCCCTATGGGTTATTTGGGCCACGGCTTTTTGTGTGAACCTGCGTTTTATTGTTTTCAGTGCGCACCTTCGCGGCTATATGATGGGTTGGCCCAGATGGCACCGACTTTGCGCGGCTTATCTCACTGCAGACCTCTCCTATGTTCAATTTGTCAAGCGGTTTGAAAAGCCTGCAACTGATATGCAGGGTAAACAAAATGAGCAGGCGTATTTGGCGGGAAGCTGCTTTTTAAATTGGTCAAGTTGGATGATCGCAAGTTTGATGGGAATTATCCTTGCTCATTACATCCCTGTGCAGTGGGGCCTTAGTTTTGCGGGCGTTTTGGCACTTGTGGGAGTGGCCTGCTCCCTAGCTAATTCATCACTCAAAATCGTTTCGTGCTTGATTGGGGGTCTCGTTGCAATTACTAGCTTTTTCCTTCCCTTAAAGCTCAACATTCTTTTAGCCATTGCAAGCTCGGTTTGTGTGTGTCTGCTTATCGAGCCGTATTTGTCGCCAACAGATGCATCCCAAAATAAAACCCGCCATGACTGAAGCCCAAACTTTGCTTTGCATCTTGGGGTTGGCCCTCATTACGCTTATCACACGCGCCTTTTTCTTTATGTCTGAGCAGCAATGGAGGCTGCCTGCTTTAATTGAGCGAGGTTTACAGTTTGCACCCATAGCCGCATTGTCAGCCGTGATCTTTCCTGAAATATTTTTATGGGAAGACCATTTCTCAGGTCTGCTAATGAATTCAAAAATTTACGGGGGTGTTGCAGGTGCAGCTTTTTTTATTCTCAAGCGGGGCCAGGGGCACGCCGTATTTGGTACTATTGTGGTCGGAATGCTCACCTATTTACCACTTCATTTAATATTAGGTTGGAATTAGATCGCTTCTTTTTAAGACATTCAAAATGATCAATAAATTTGTCAACTCTGTATCTGAAGCCCTATCTGGGGTCCACTCTGAGGCGTCTATTATGGTTGGCGGGTTTGGGACTGCGGGTATTCCAAACGAGCTAATTGAGGGACTGATTCAAATTTTGGAAGACCGAGATGTCCGCGATTTAACAATAATTAACAATAACGCTGGAAACGGCGAACACGGTTTGGCTGCGTTATTGAGGACACAAAGGGTTAAGAAAATTATTTGTAGCTACCCACGTCAAGCAGACTCACACATTTTTGATGCCCTTTATAAGGCCGGAAAGTTAAAGCTGGAACTTGTTCCACAAGGCAATTTGGCTGAGCGTATTCGCGCTGCAGGCGCAGGAATTGGCGCCTTTTTTACGCCTACAGGATACGGCACAGAGTTGGCAAAAAACCTCGACGGCTCACCCAAAGAAACACGACAGATAAACGGGCGCATGCACGTTCTTGAGTATCCTATTCACGCTGACTTTGCGCTTATAAAAGCTTATAAAGCCGATAGATGGGGCAATCTTGTTTACAGAAAATCAGCTCGTAATTTTGGACCCATTATGGCAATGGCTGCCAAATGTACTGTCGCCTCAGTATTTGAAATAGTTGATCTTGGAGCGCTGGATCCTGAGTCCATCATCACGCCTGGTATTTTCGTGAACAAAGTTGTTTTAGTCCGTGAACCAGACCACCAAATGGCATAACACCAGATATTGTTTTTTATGAGTTACAAAACTAAAACCAAAGACGAAATTGCGGCCCGTATCGCCCAGGACATTCCCAGCGGTGCCTATGTAAACCTTGGAATAGGGATGCCTGTTATGGTTGCAAACCACATTCGTGTAGAGTCTGAGGTTTGTCTGCACAGCGAAAACGGCATATTAGGAATGGGGCCAACACCTGCAAAGGGTCAAGAAGACTATGACCTCATTAACGCCGGCAAACAACCTGTGAGTTTGTTGGCGGGGGGTTCTTATTTTCACCATGCCGATAGTTTTGCAATGATGCGGGCAGGCCATCTTGATATTTGCGTTCTGGGCGCGTTTCAAGTCTCCGTCCAGGGCGATTTAGCTAACTGGCATACAGGCGCAGTTGGAGATATTCCTGCAGTCGGGGGCGCGATGGACTTGGCCATCGGTGCCAAGCAAACTTGGGTCATGATGGATTTGTTAACCAAAACGGGTCTAAGCAAAATAGTTTCTCACTGCACTTACCCGTTAACTGGTCTGGGTTGCGTTAAACGTGTTTACACCGATCATGCTACTTTCGAGTGCGGCGAGAATGGCTTATGGGTCGTCGATGTGGTTGAGGGCCTAAGTTTCACTGAGCTTACAGAATTAATCGGTGTGCCCGTGCATCAAAGAAATTAATTAAAGAGAGTTTTAAGAATGAATATTATCCGTTTCAAGGACTTGTGCGAAAAAGGACAGGTCAGCGGTAAGCGCGTATTTATAAGAGCAGATTTGAACGTCCCATTGGATGCAGATGGCCGAATCACTGAGGATACTCGGATCAAAGCATCTATACCGTGCATTGAGATGGCCCTCAAAGCGGGAGCGGCGGTGATGGTTACGTCCCACCTTGGTCGCCCTACCGAGGGCGTAATTACTGCGTCAGACTCTTTGAATCCTGTATGTAAAAGAATAAGCGAGTTGATGGGTCTACCGGTTAAATTATTAACTGATTGGGTAGAGGGTGTAAATGTTCAGTCAGGGGAGGTCGTGCTACTTGAAAATTGTAGGACTAATGTAGGTGAGAAAAAAAATGACACCACTTTGTCCAAAAAAATAGCCTCTCTTTGCGAAATCTACGTCAATGATGCATTTGGGACAGCCCACCGCGCTGAGGCGACGACTTACGGAATCGCGCAATACGCTCCTATTGCCTGCGCTGGGCCTCTTTTGTCGGCCGAAATGGATGCAATTTCTAAAGCTTTAGCAAACCCTGCAAGGCCCCTAGTTGCAATAGTAGCAGGATCCAAAGTTTCCACTAAGCTCTCTATTTTGGAGTCACTTTCCTCCAAAGTAGATCAATTAATAGTGGGAGGCGGAATAGCGAACACTTTTTTGCTCGCACAGGGATACTCAATTGGTAAAAGTTTAGCCGAGCCGGGCCTAGTTGATCAAGCACTTGCGGTTATGAAAACAATGAAGTCCAGGGGAGCTGAGGTGCCGCTACCGGTGGATGTTATGGTTGCAAAGAGTTTTGATTCGACCGCCAAAGCCACGGTTAAGCTGATTCAAGACGTGTCCGATGATGATTTGATTTTGGATATTGGCCCAATTACAGCTCAAACTCTAAGCACTCAATTGCTTAATGCGGGCACCATCGTATGGAATGGTCCAGTAGGGGTTTTTGAGTTCGATGCTTTCTCCAAAGGAACAAAGGCAATTGCTGAAGCTATAGCTTCTTCAAAGGCTTTTACGCTTGCCGGGGGCGGAGATACATTAGCAGCTATTGCCAAATACGATATAGAGGACAAAATCGACTACATCTCCACTGGCGGTGGAGCGTTCTTAGAGGTATTAGAGGGAAAAACCCTTCCAGCCTTTGAAATATTGTTGAACCGTTATCGAAAAGATTAATAAAAGCCGTTTAAATACCGATTTGGTGTCGATCCAAAACAGGCAGTTTCCTCAAACGCCACGCCGAGGATGTTTTTCATTCTTAGTCGGACCCTTAAACTTACAACTTAAGCTGGAAGGGGAGTCGGGACACTTGTAAAGCGGCCTTTGTAATCGGTCCAACATCTGTTGGTGAAATCATAAAGCTTGCAGCACTTTGCGGTTTCAAAATACCAGGACCAAGAAAACGGTTGAATGATAATTCTTTCTGGCAACAGTTTTTCTAGTTTAGATTGAGCTGATTTAAGTTTGTACAAAGGAATGCTCATATCCACATGATGAGCGGTATGCTCCATGATGTGGTGCAACAACGCGCCGATTTGAAATGGGAAAGTCAAATGTACTGTTGTGGACACAAAGGGCTGGGCCTTTGACCATGCGCTGCGGTCATCGTGCCATGAAACTTTAACGTGAGTATGGTGCACGTAAACAACGAATCCAATCATTGAACACCAAAAGAAGAAGGGCACTATAACTGTTGTAAACAACACCCACGCTATTGATTGTTGAGTGAGTAGGGCAGCGCTTACGCTTAGGGTCAACCAGATGACAGCGAAAGCGCAAACCAATAAATTGTCTTGAATAAAAATAGGACGCTTTGTCGGCATTTGTTCCGCTGATGGAAAGATCATTTTTTTCCACCAAATTTCAATCATGTAATAGATCCCTGGCGCCCAACCGCTCCTGTATAAGCGGTCGCGCATACGTGAGAAAAACCCAAGCTGCGAATACTCCTCTTTTGTAAGAGGGGCCCAAACAAAATCGAAGCCTTTTAAGTTGGTATATCCGTGGTGCACCACATTGTGTCCAATATCCCAAAGGCTGAAAGGCGTCAAGGAAGCCAAAAAAGCTATTCTTCCAAGCCATTTATTAAGATTCCTATGAGGGGTTAGGCTCTGATGACACGCGTCATGTCCAATAATGAAAAGTCGTCCAATCCAAAAACCCGCCGCCACAGAGCATAAGAGCTGTGCCCATATGGTTTCGCAAAAAACAGCCCCCGCCATAAAAGCAGCCCAAAGTAAATAGTCCACTGTTAGCATCGCAACCGCATTAAAGGTTGTTTTAGCTGACAATGGTACGAGCCATTCCCGGATTATTTTTCTATGCGGGATTGGTTCGCCTGGTGGAATAGGTACTTCAGGAACGTTCATTGAGTGACTCTCTTAATACATTTTGAAATAAACGTAGATGTGCCTAAAACACTTCATGTTTAAAATTATGCCCAATTGTACCTATGCGTCCAACCAATTGGAATAAAAATTGTAGATAGCCTTGTAATTTGTATTTGTTTTTGTAAAACTCAAGCTTTAAGGTTGCGGGCTTTTGAAATATCTCCGGTAAGTTGGCTCGAAATGCCTATAAGTTCGCTTGTTAACCCGAGTATTGTGAAGCTGTATTTCATGTGAAAATCAGCCACCTTTGGGACTCAAACATCTTTTGATTCAAACGCCCTTGCTCGCTTTGCGCGCACCTCAATTCCTTTTAATTTAATAATCAACATGAAGACACGCCGTGCCACAAAAATAGTTGCTACTCTTGGCCCCTCAACAAACGACCCCGCTGTGCTGGAGCAATTACTGCTTGCTGGCGTCAATGTGGTTCGTTTGAACTTTAGCCATGGTCAAGCCCAGGACCACATAGATATGGCAAAAAGAGTGCGCCAAATCTCAGCCAAAATTGGAATTGAGGTTGCGATCATGGCTGATCTACAAGGGCCGAAAATTAGGGTCGGCAAATTTGCAGAGAGTTTTGTGATGCTTAAAGCCGGTGAGCGCTTTGTTTTGGACTCCTCAAGAGAACATTTGGGGGATGTTGGAGGGGTGGGGCTAGACTATAAAGAATTGCCTCAAGATGTTCGAGCTGGAGACGTACTGCTGCTCAACGATGGAATGATCGTTTTAGTCGTAGACAAAGTCGTTGGAGAGTCCATCCACACAATAGTGAGAACTGGGGGAAAGCTATCAAACAACAAGGGTATTAATAAGCTAGGAGGCGGCTTGAGCGCAGCAGCATTAACCTCTAAGGACATGGAAGATATCAAGACCGCAATGAGCTTTCAAGCCGACTATATCGCTGTCAGCTTCCCCAAAAGTGCAACCGACATGGAGATGGCCCGCCAACTCTCCACCGTAGCGGCAGCTCCGTTCAAACACAAACCAGGAATGATCGCCAAGATCGAGAGAGCGGAGGCCATACCCAACCTTGAAGAAATCTTAATGGCCAGTGATGGAATAATGGTTGCACGAGGTGATTTGGCAGTAGAGGTGGGCAACGCGGCGGTCCCAGCTCTTCAAAAGAGGATGATCAAGCTTGCTAGAGAGGCAGATAAGCTAGTCATCACCGCAACTCAAATGATGGAGAGTATGATCAC
>DAIUEA010000029.1:0-11081 GCA_036845365.1 Limnohabitans sp.
GGAAATTGGACTGTCCATTACCTGGAGATTTATATACAAGTTTTGCTGCGGCAGTTGCCTAATGTCATCCCATTCCTGGTTGAATCTTTTAATGTCAATCGGGTGCAGCTCCCAAGGATAGAGCGTGAGCCTCAAGCTCGTCTTCTGAGCAACATAACAATGAGTCACTGACTACAAATTTAGACAAATCTTTGCGGGATACCTCTGCTAATACCTGCATGTCTAATAGTCCGTCTTGATCTTTTTCGCCAAGCCATTCAATTAGATCTAGATCAGTTGCTGTAAATCTCTTGACTTTATTAATCCCACCAACAAAAACAATTTTCTCAGGTAATGTTATAACTGAAGGACAAAAACGAAACGATCGCTTTAGCATTTAGTACTATTTGTAAAGTTAAATATAGGGCGAATAATATAAGGACGGACGTAATCATGTAAATGCAAAACTTATGTTCAAGAACTATGACGTTTCATTACTTTCTGAATATGGTGTTTTAATAACCAAGGCATATGACTATCCATACCTTGAGTGTATATACCACTTTACTAAAATAGGATTAAATTTATAAATGATTGATCCAGATACAAAAGCACTTAAAAGACTTTGTGAGTCTCAAAAAGGTGAATACAAAGCAGTTGCATTTAAGATTAGTGCACACCCAAGAACCTTGTATCAAGTCATCAAAGGTATCCGGCATGCACAGGCAGCGTCAAAGGTTTAGGCCCCAATATAAAAGATCGGTTAACCAAGGCTTACCCACCCTGGAGGTGGGACGCAGACTCTGGAAACCTTCCCGCTGCTGTGATCGTTCATGATCTTGCAATGATTCTTATGAAGGTACTAGAGGCAAAAAGAGGAGAAATGGAGCGTTTGCTGGCGTATTTGGTCCAAGCCCCTGATTCCGACATACTTTTGAATAAGCTAATTATGAACCTAATGGTCTATGAATAGCGTAAATAGTATATACTGTAAACATAATTTAATAACATTCTAAAGATTACATATGTCCAGAGCCCCCCAAGTCAAGCCATTAACTCTAAAGCAAAAAGAACTTGTTCAAATGGCTTGGGCACTTGGATATAACGACAAACTTATTTCCAGGCATCCCAAGGTCAATGCAGAGTATTTAGCCATTCATAGATTCAGGCATGAGATGGGTATTAATACCAAAACCATCTCAGAGAACAGGTACGACACATGGGTGAGAGCAGTGCTCTCGGCCGGCAGCTTAGAGGATATTCTTGAAAAGTTAGGTAAATGCTACCGCGTAACCCCCTACTCAATTAGACTTCTTCTGTGGAGAAAGAGAGGCATTAGCTTTAGGGAGGTTCAAAAAGATAAGTTAAAGAAATTGGATGTTGAACGAAATAAGCAAATCAAGAAAGGGGACAATCCGTTCCTAATTTAGTATTTCTTTTTGCTCCTGGGTCGCCAATGAGCTTATTAACGAAGCTAGCCTTGGGGGATAAAAAAATATCGGATTCCACAATATTTAACGGCAAGTAGGGAACGGGCTAGGAATCCTGAGGTTGAAAATATATACAAAATCGATGGACTCATTCATCAGGTAATCTTACCTTAGAAATATATAGGTGTTAGACTTAGGATTTCTTAATTGAGAGATTCTGCATAAAGAAATCTTGAATTAAATTAAGCTTTGTCTTCAGCCAAATTCAAAAAATAATCCTTCAAATTGGTGGTTTCAATTTTTTTGAGCAACTTATTGACCAGCCAGATTTGCCTTAATAATCGAAAAACCATGAGTTGTAGATCCTGTAGAAATTAGTAACCAGACAATCTTTAACGAAGTGTCATCGGTTAAGAAACACATCGCAGTTGCTAAAAAGCTAAATACAAGCACCATGACTCCGTAAGACAGTCCGAGTTGGGATTCAGTTGATTTTGTTTGCATGTCGATCTCCTTTTGTGTATGCTCTAAATGGTATCGGTCATGAAGCTCATGCAATGAGCTACCCAGAATTTAAAATATAAATTCTTTAAAAAAGGAGTTTTTTATGAGCTTATGGAGCATCTTTGGAAAAACAGCTGTCTCAGATACTGGAGAGACGATACAAAAAGTATCTAATTCAACCTATATTTCCTCCAACGGCACCGTTTACAACACAGTGGGCAATACAACCACTGGTTCTGACGGTAGTGTTTATACCCAAATGGGGCCGTTCAGCACAGATGGAAGCGTCAGGCAAGGACATACAGCAAATGGAATAGGATCCGTGTTTGATAGCCACAAACACTTGAGTGAAAAGATTGCGCGGTATGAATAAACTGAGTTCATCCAACAATTTATTAAAAAATTTATCTGATTTTTTTTGACGGCGTTTACCGCTGGGTAAAAGATAACTCTTACATTCTAAAAATTGTTGGATGTATCTTTCTTGATTCTTATTTATGCTCAGCGTTTAAATGGCTTGAGCAAAGGTTCAAGGCATAAAACGCCCGCGTTTGGTTGTCGGTTGTTATTTTGTTTAAAAGCTCTTTGTCCATGAATCCTCTTTTTATTCAGATTTTGTTGGAGTTTGGAGAAGGTTATTTAACCAGGCAGGTTTTTCTGGACAGTGCTTTTTGATCCACTCGACTGCTGCTGGGTCACCGTTTACGGCGGCTTTGCCCATCCACCGATTAGCAAGGTCTAGATTGAGAGGTACTTTCTCTCCTTTAAAGTGCAACTCTCCGAGCTCTCGCATGGCAAGGGCACTCCCCTCCTCTGCTGCTTCGAGTAGCCATTTCTCACCCATTTCTGTGTCGGCTTGAACACCTGAGCCGTTTATGAACATAAGGCCTATGTACGTTTTAGCTCTAGCTGACCCTTCATCTGCTGAGAGCTTGAACCATTTAAGTGCCGTTGGATAGTCGACCTCAACGCCCTCGCCAAGGAGATAAGCAAGCCCAAGCACAAAGGCACAATTGATATCACCGCGCTTTGCACCTTCCCTGTAGTATTGAAGGGCTTTTGCTTTATCAACGGGTACACCGTCACCCCGTTCGTGGGACATACCAAGCAAGTAAGTTCCCCAGTCATTGTTTTGGATATATGCTGCGTGAAAGAGGTTGTGAGCGGTTTCTGGGTCTTTCTCAACCCCCTCCCCGTAAATCAAAGCCAAACCGTAAAAGCACTGACAATCTGCGTCCCCGATCTCAACACCCCGTTTAGCCCATCTGGCAGCCAACTCAAGATCTGCATCCACACCGATGCCGTGCTTGTAGTTTTCAGCAAGGCGGTAGTACACAAACTTTTGCTTTTGCTCGGCGGCCTTTTCTAACCAATACAAGCCCTCAGTTTGCTCCTCTTTGGTTTGCCCTTTCAGCATCTGGTGCTTTCCCAGAAAATACTGTGCTTGTGAATCCCCTAGAACTGCACCTCTAAGCAGAAGATTTAATCCTTCCTCTAACCGGGCCGGGACATCAAACGTGAGATATATCCCTAGCCCTGTCATGCAGTTGACACTGCCTGAGCGGATTCCCTTTTTGAACCAATACTCCGCGGCCGCTTTATCAACGCGCTTACCGTATTCGCCGTGTATAAACATCATTGCAAGCTGAAATGATGCATTGGTTGATCCCAGTTTAGAGGCTCGCTTCATCACGTCTAGAGCGTGCTCAGTCTCGTGCTCCTTTGTTGCACGCCTTAAAAGCTCATAGGCATAAAGATAGACGCCCAACGGATCGTTGTCTTTAGCCGCTAATGCCATGTGCTCCATATAGTGCTCTTTGTCTATGTCGGCCCAGTAAGCGTGTGCGACGGAGCACCCAAGCTCCGTTGCCCTACGGAAGAGGGGCCTTGCAGTGTCCGGGTCTGAGTGCATGATCCCTATTGCGTATCCCATAAAACAGCGACCGTCCATGAGTTCCATACCGACCTTGTACCAGGCTAGACCTTTGTCCGAGTCCACAGGCACTCCGTAACCGAGCCTGTGCCAAATCCCTAGGTGAAGCATTGCACTTGAGCACCCTGCGCTTGCCCGCTCTTGCAGTTTAGCTACTGCATCTGGGAAGAGAGACTTAGCATCTACCTTGGCCCTATGCTTTAGGGCCAAGGTACAGGCGGCGTCGTAGTCAACTTCCCGGTCCCTGGCATGACGGACAAACGAGACGAAGTCGTTCGGATTTTCACTGTCTTTAATGATGGACCAGACCAATTGGTCGATTACGTGGTCACTGGTTGTTTCTGTCATTTTGACCCTCCTAAGTAGAAAAATTCAGACGGTTTAATCGTAAATCGCTGAAAGATCACCAGGTGACCTTGTCGGGTTTTAGACTACGCAAATCCACATGATTGTTCTATCTTGGGCTAACGCGGAGTTAGGACTAACGGATCATCGTTATTACACACAAATCATTCAATTCACACAAAAGATGATCACACTTACATCACTTATACCGTTCATGGAATGGACCGGATCGATTGCAGGGTTACTCGGGGCCTTCTTACTCGCTAGTCACTCGAGAAGTTCAAAGTTTGGCTGGATTGCCTTCCTCATTGCAAATATGGCTATGATTTGCTTTGCTTGGATGATTCAAGCAAATGGACTTCTGTTTCAGCAACTGGGTTTTACTTTGACCAGCTGTCTGGGTATTTACAGGGCTAGACCTTGGGTACCAGTGGCTAAGAGTACCCACTCAGCAGATTAGCTTTCGTCCCAAGTTTTCCATAAATAAAAGCTTAGCTTATTTGAGCGAATGGTCGCAGGCAAAGCCTTTTCTAACTTGATATCTCAGTTCCTCTTACAGTTTAGGACGCAATCCTAAACAATCACAAAAAACCCGCTGTACTGGGGCAGGTCGTTGGTGATTTTTACTCCGTACTTGTTTCCGCCCTTTTTTGCACCTTTTTTTGCATGATTAATATATAGCGTAGGTTAACTCTGCTTAACCATCTCAAAGAAAAAAAGTCCGCCCGAGCATCACCTCATGATCCACATGGACATTGTCCATTTAGATACATGTATGTGCTAACAGTACTCTCAGATAAGCACTGTAAATGCATACATTAATGTTGTTATTTTTATAAATTTATTTGATTATTTCGTGCGTTTTTGAGCTACTAGCTCATCCTATGATCTTGCTGCATCAGATGATCACCTCCACACCAATTAACAGGAGTTGCAGGTGGGAGTTCTTAAATATCCTTTTTATATTGCTTGCGTTCTCTTCGCAGTGCTGACCGTTTATTCGGTAAGTACAGAGAAACCAAAGCAGTTCAAAGCAAAGCAAATTGATGAGATTGCGCCTGCGAACACATCAAGACCGATGGCCCAGCTTTGGAATGCAGACGAAACAATTGCAACTGCACTCTCTCCCAATAAAGCTAATTCGGCGGTTACTGCAAAACCTGGAGCGCAAAAACTCTTGGACCCAGCAGTAGGTAAATCAACACCACAAGCCCCTGCTGCTCAGACAAACACCAACGCTGTCGTTGTAGCTTACTCAAACAACGATGTAGGCGGAAAAATAGTTTTAACGATTAATAAATGCGAGAAGCTCCCAGGCACTGTGGCTTACACCACCGCACCGGATGGGAAAGTGGATTACGGGTGCTGGACCTTTGATGAGCTCTACATCGTCATCAACTGGGACAAGGCGGGGATCAACAACTACACCTACGACAAATTCTTCGACATCTCTAGCAACGAACGTCTACTCCCTAAGCATCTATTTGAGGTTGCTAAGGAAAGTATCAGTAAACCCAAGGTAGTTGCAACACCAGCAACACCAGCAACACCAGCAACACCAGCAACAACACCAACACCGCCCCCTATAACACCAGCAACGCCCTCACCTGGTGCATCCCAAGTTACATCCAATTCAACTGGAGGAAAGAAATGAAACAAACATCCAATGTCCAAAGTACCCGAGAGGCCTGCTATGGACGCTAACGCAGTTAGAAACTTTCAACGCATGATCAACCCGGACGAGTCCGAGTTGATCCGACACGCTCGCACAGGAGAGGTGGACGGCACCAAAGAGTACCCTCCCCTTAAAACCCAGGCCCTTTCAGACCATGAGAGACAAATCATCTATGAGGGCAAGACCGAATGGATGAAGTACTCCTCCCTCATTGAGCAGCACCGCATAGAGTTATCAGACAAGATCCATCGTCTGCAAAGTCAGCACGAGAGCGAGAACCATACGGTGACGACCTCTCTTGCTGAGGCTTTAAACAGGGAAGTTGAAGTCCTAGATAAAGAGGTAGGGGCGTTTTCTGCAGAATACAAACATCACGAAGATTTAGCCCTTCATGCCAAGGAGGAGAAGCACCGAATTGAGGAAATCCTGGGTCGGCCTCTACAAATAGATCATGTGGATTTTTATTTACCAGCACTCATTGTCTTAGCTATAGCTGAGGTGCCTATCAACCGATTGGCGTTTGAGCTCTTCTTTGAGTCTATGCCGCTCGTCTCTCTCCTAATTTCTGCTGCGATTGGTGGGCTTCTCATCTTTTTTGCGCACACGATCGGTGTACTGATCAAGCGACTTCAGTGCAAGGAGATCGAGTTCAATAGAGATCACGTCTATCTCACCATTACGCTCATCTCAGTGCTTTCCATGACTTTGATGTATTTTCTCGGACTCATGCGAGAAAAATGGGTGGACGTGAACGACCCCAGCGCTTTGAACCTTGAAACCTTCATCAATTCAGCGACCAATACGGACAAGGGAATGGCGGAGTCTTTTCTGATTGGCTCCAGAGGATTTACGCTCCTACTCCTTAACCTCGCCATATTCACGGTTGGGATGATGCTGGCTTTTCTCAGACATGATCCGCACCCCTTTTACGAAAAGGCGGTGAACGTTTATAACAAGGCTCAACAAAAATTCTTGATCTACAAGCGTAAGTACGAGTCCAAGAAGAACGAAATTTTACGTTCTCACAACAAACGCTTAAATGACAAGCGAGCCGAGATCAAGATCATTGAGGAGCAGATCAAAACCCATATCCGTGAGCTTGACGGAATTGACAAAAGGATCACAACCGACCGCAAGAACCTGGTCTCAGCACTTGCAAGGAAAGTGATGGCCTATCAACACTCAAACCAAAAGATCCGCAAGACACCTCCTCCGGATTATTTCCGCTCTGATTTAATCTCCATGATTGAGGAGCTCATCTGATGAAACACCTCTACGTCACAGCACTGTGCTTGATTGCTTTCTTTTTTGCAATCCCCTCCAACTCTTTTGCAGGAGACAAGTACTGCCAAAGCGGTGCTAACTCTAAAACCTACGACATCCACATCTTTGGTAAAACCTACAAGGACGATAACTCCAAGCGTCAAATGGCGCAGGGTCTGACAGACCTCTTTAGCAACATCGTGGTAGGGGACAGGGTCAAGGTCTATAACCACAATGCAACCGGCTACAACCTCAGCATGGACCAGTGCGTGCCTGGGTGCGCGCAGATGTCGTTTATGGAGAACCTCTTTAGCACCACTTGCTCGTTTGAGGTTGCAAAGCGAGACCGCAAAACCTTTAACCAACGCTTTGCTCAGGCAGCAATGTCCGATATCAACCGTGACAACTCAAGTTATGACATTTTTAAATCAATTCAAGATTTAAACGATGTGTACAAGGGCAGTAAAACCAACAACGTAGTGGCGGTTGCGATATCGATGATTCCTGACGGAATCAATCCAACGGATCCGACTGCTTTTAACAAGTTTTATGTGACCAACGTCCCAAACCTTAAGCTTGCTCTGGAGTTTCCTTCTGTGTGCACTGTCGGCACCTCACCCAGCTCAGAGGTCATGAAGTTTTGGAAAGAAGTCTTTGCTTTACAACACGTCAAGTTTGACTTTAAACCCTGTAATAAGGATTCATGATGAAAAAATCATTGGTTAATTTAGCGGTAAACATATTGTGTGCAATATTTGCATGCAATGTTTGCACCTATTCAATCGCTCAAGATAAGCCCACCTCGAGCGCAGATGCTCAGTTCAGAGAGGTCTACCCCAAAGCCATGGCGGGCGAGGCGGGTGCGATGTTCACGTTGGGGAAGATTTATGTGGAGGGGACGTCCTCTGCGGGGAGGGACACCGCCAAAGGGATGGAGCTCATTCAACGCGCATCTAGCAGTGGCCACACGAACGCTACCAAATACATGGTGGATGTGTACGAGAGGAGTGGCTCGGATAAGGCGCTCGAGCTTTGTCAAAAGCTTCAAAGGGGGGGTGACAAGTACTGTGACAAGAGGATGGAGGCACTGTTTGAGCGCAGTATCCCTAAAACTGTCTCTCCAAGCAGTTGCAAGAGGTTAAACGAGCTCTACAACGGGGGTAATCAGGGCGCCTTTATAAGGGCTGAAGTCACAAGTTGTGTGCTTCAGGGCTACTCAAACACGCTCCCTTTTGATGAGGCGATGAGTAATTTGAGGTTGCAAGCGGCGACAGACTCAAAGGCTTTTTTGCTGCTCATGAGTTTTATGTTGAAAGAAGGCTCCAAAGAGTGGGATCCAGTCTTTGTGGAGGAAAACTTACCTAAAACGGGGCTTAACTTCAAAGACCGAACCGTCAAAGAAATGTTTGCTAAAAGCGAAATTACCTTTGATGGGTGCAGGAAGATGGACCGCTTAAAGCGTGAGAACCAAAGACAACGTCCCTCCGTTTGTAGGATGGCGGCTAGAAGCGGGGACGAGGATGCAGCCCTGTACGTTGGCGATGCATACCTCACGGGTAAGGACTACTTCCCTGAGGAGCCGAGTGAGGCCGCGCTCTACATCCAAGAGGCAGTGCACTCGAAGAACCCGGCGGTTGCAGCGGATGCATTTGTACTTCTTATGAATTTATACCAAAAACAGGGCAAATTCTACGAGCACTTTGCTTTGGCCAAGCTTGAGATCAAGAGCAACACGGTGAACAAGCGAGCTGCACTCTCAAGCCTAGGGTATGAGGCAGAGTACTTTAAACGCGCCCACACGTCGATGGGTGTGGATGATATTTTTGACTTGGTCGCGCTTTGTGACTCACCCGAAGTTTCGCAGGACTTTAAGAGCAAAGTCGGACGAACCATAGATGAGGTAATCAAAGACCGGGGACGCTTGATGAAGCCGATTGAGAAGGATTCACTGAGTATGTACAAAGAAAAGCTGCTGAGTGAGAAAGACCGCGCGGAGATCGAGGCTGAGCGGGTTGCTGCACAAGCAGCGCAGATTGCTTTGGAAGCAAAGAGAGCAGATCAAAGAGTAGAGCAAAAAATTGACGATCCCAAGCTTATGGATGACAAAACAAGGCGCGGAGATAAATCTGTAGACAAAACGGTGGACAAAGAGCCTAGCCTCATTGATAGATTATTTTTTAACGGGAGTTCTAAATGAATGAACAAAATTTGGTGGTGAAGAAAACAAAAGTTAAGAAAAAGAATACGTTCACGGTTGTTAAAGCTATCGGATTAAAAGCTCTTTTTGAAATCTTAGCTTTAAAAATAGTGGTTTTTTCTTTTACGGCTTACGTTTTACTGTCCCTTACAGGCTGCTCCAGCACTCCACCACCGCCCACACAGAGGCAACTGATGACGACCAGGATGGGAGACACGGGCGCGGTTGAGGTGATCGATATGAGGAGTGTGATGAGGAATAACCTTTTGACTGCGCAGGTGACTGTAAAGAACTGGGGTCCCCCGCCTAACCCCAAGACGGGTGAGAAAGAGCCCGACACCAAGCTCTACGGCTACCGTTTTAAGTGGCTGAACGAGGGCGGTATGGTGGTGTTTACGGATGAGACCTGGAAGCCACTCACCCTCACGCGCGACCAATCAGCCGATTTAGTCGGTGTAGCGCCCACCCCTGACGCGGTTGCGTTCAGGTTTGAAGTCAATCAATACAAGTGAGCTGATATGAAAACCTTTCAAAAGACCTATATGAGTAAAGCGATCTCAGCGAACATAGAAGTTGGTGTCATTGCAGTTGGTTTCATTGCAATGGGTGTCATTGCAATGGGTGTCGTCTCAATTGGTGGATGTGCCTCAGCCCCTCCTCCCCAGCAAAGTCAAATCTATATCCCGCCGCCGACCATTGTGAAATACGCAGACTCTCAAGGCATTGAGACGGTGACGGCAGACTTTGGGTCCACAGATCTTCAAACCATCACGGAGACGATGGTCAGATCCATGTTGCAGAGCAAAACAATACAAAACAGCAAGTCTGCGCCAACAGTGACTTTAGCGGAGGTAAAGAACCAAACGGGTGAGTCCATCAACACCCGAATGATCACCGAGAAGGTCAGGACTCAACTCCTTAAGAGCGGACAGGTTCGGTTTGCGGTAAGCGCCAGTGAGATGCAGTCGCAGGTTGATGAGCTCAAGCGTCAAAACCAAAGCGGCATGTACAGAAATGACGGCATATCCAAGACCGGGATGATGGAGGGAGCCAAGTACCGAATTACTGGGACCATCGCAACCATTGTGAAACAAAACAAAGAGATGAAGGACGTGTTTTACAACTTCACGCTTAACTTGGTTAACAACGAGACGGGACTCATAGAGTGGGCCGAGGAGAAAGAAATCCGTAAAACCGTAACCCGCTAATGAGGATTCAGCATGAAAAAAAATAACTTACTCTTGATCGCACTTGTTGTCGCTTCTCTGTTACTTGGCGGTTGCCATACGACTCCGTCCATCGATTTGAATAAGAACAATTCGTCGACGGGTTATGACCCCCTCAAATACGGTCAGTCAAAGCAGCCCACCAACTTTGATCGTGACGGTAATCCGTACCCATGGAGACCGA
Source organism: Limnohabitans sp. (assembly GCA_036845365.1). Classification (GTDB taxonomy): domain Bacteria; phylum Pseudomonadota; class Gammaproteobacteria; order Burkholderiales; family Burkholderiaceae_C; genus Limnohabitans. The sequence goes on from DAIUEA010000029.1 coordinate 10,737, forward strand.
AAACCATAGCGGTCACAGATATTAGTTACTCCGCTGAGTTTAGAGAGGCTTTCTATTTCGAGGAGAACAAAATCAAAAAATCTGATAGCTCCGTTGATACACAACCAGACTCGGCTGTGCCTCGGGTCATTGTTCCTAACTCCTCAAAAATTCCAGACCCGCAGGAGAGCAGTAACCTTGAGAGACCTACATCGACACGCAGACAAGACAGAAGATTTGATGACAAACAAGTAGATAAACAATTTGACAAATCAACTGACATGCATACGGTCGGTTATGTGAATGTTCAGGCCGTGCAGGACGGATTAACCAATCCGCCCACTCCGCCCAATCCTCCCATTACCC
>DAIUEA010000030.1:0-1681 GCA_036845365.1 Limnohabitans sp.
TAGGAGTAGCGTTTGATAGCACTCTAAACGGAGCCTACGCACTGACAGTCACCAATCCTGGCATAACGACGTTCAACGGCGTGGTCGGTGGTACTGCGAAATTGACAAGTTTGCTAGTAACGGGTTCCACCACAATAAACACAACAGATATTAAGACCACGGGTGCTCAGCACTACGTGGGCCCAGTAGCTCTTACGTCCAACACCAATTTGACGGCTGTAGGTGTAGCATTTGACAGCACGCTTGACGGAGCGTTTGCTTTGAGTCTGACCAACTCAGGCGCATCCACATTTAGTGGAGCTGTTGGCTCTATTACTAATGTTCCATTAGGACCTATCGTCATCAACAGCAACGGACACATTACTTTTGACAGTATTGTTAATGCAGCAAGCTTTGTACAAACAGGAGTTTTAGGCACTATTGCGATCAATGGTGGCAACGTAACAACCAGTGGAGATCAAACCTACTCCGGAGCAGTTACCCTTGGAGTAAATACAAGTTTTAATGCGGGCACAGGCGCAATTACGTTTAATTCGATCGTCGACGGAGCCGTGAATTTGACGACCACAACGAGCGGTGGTACACAGTTTGCAGCAGCAATAGGTGGATTGCAACCTCTTACGGGTTTGAGTATCAATACAGGCACACTGAGCGCGACAGCGATTGGGATGTCTACGACAGCAAACACGCTGGTCGCAATCACAAACAGCGGTGCAGGCACGATCACGGGCGTGATCTCAGGCCAAGGAGTTGGGCTCAGTAAAGCGGGATTGGGTAAGTTAACCCTCTCTGGCGCAAACACCTACAGCGGCAGCACAACAGTTATCGAGGGTATTTTGCAAGCTGACACCAATAGCGTGCTTGATAATGACCAAATAACGAGCGGTCCTATTGGATTAGGTAATTTAGTTGTACTCTCAGGCGCAACGTTTGATTTGAACGGTAAGAGTGTTGCAAATGTGATGAGCATAGTTGGGTCAGGATTTGCTGGAAACGGCGCACTGATTAATAGTGATTTGTTGAACGAAGCAACCTTTAGTGGAGCCGTAACTCTGGCCGGCGACACAAAGATTGGAGGAGCTGGCACTACAAATATAACTGGATTCGTAAATGCTGTTACGTACGGATTAACTTTCCTTGATGGAAGTTTTAATTTAAGTAACCCAGAAAACACACTCAATACGATCTCAGCAAACGGTGTTGGCTCACTTGCAGTTCGCAATAGCACTCAGTTTGCGGTCGGCACAACTAATTTAGTAACGGGACTTGAGACACGAGGAAACATAAGCTTCTTTACCCAAGCAGGTAATAACATTGCCATCACCGGCGCTATAACTGCTGGAGGAACGATAAATATTGATCCCACAGACATCACTATTACTGCTCCAATTACTGCTCCCACAGTTATATTAACGGGTACAGGCTCAATTACTCAAACGCAGCCTATTACGGCCACTAATTTAATATTGAATGCTTCCGGAACATACAATTTAAGTCAAAATAATGTCATCTCAGGAAGTACAACCATAACCAATGGTGCAACAGTATTAGTAAGTAATAACAACGCTTTTGGTTCAGGCTCCGTGGCTTTAAACACCGTGACGCTCCAATCAGCAGGACCCTTAATCACTTTAAATAATGCAATTTCACTTACCGGCCCAGCAACTATCAATGCTTCTAC
>DAIUEA010000030.1:1691-11049 GCA_036845365.1 Limnohabitans sp.
TGCTTCTACTGGCCAAATTCTCACCTTAAATGGGGTGATCTCCTCCGATGTTTCTCATGCACTTAATATCAATTTAGGCGGAAATACAGGTAAAGTTATTTTTGGTGCTTTAAATACTTATGTAGGCAGCACATCCCTAAATGCGGGAACATTAGTCGTTGGTCCAAGCTCAAGTTTGGGCGCTATTTCAAATACACTGAATATCACAAGCGCGACTCTAGACCTACAAAATGATTTACAAGTAGGCAGCTTGGTAATGAGCGGTACGCTGCCGGCCATCACAAACACAGCAGGTACATCAAGTTTAACTGTGAGCGGCACGAGCACCCTGGCTAACTCAGTTGTAACCAGTGGCGCACAGACCTACACAGGAGTCGTGACCCTAGGCGCAGATACAAGCATTACTACAGCTGATAGCTCCGTTATCTTTGGCTCCTCTATTACAAACGCATCAGCTAAAGCGCTAACGATTATTTCAGGTGCCGGCAACGTGAGTGTGGCTGGTGTTGTAGGCGATGTTGCATCTGGAGCGGCGCTCTCAAATATCATTATTGATAGCGCCGGAATAACGACTTTAAACGGCGCCGTAAAAGCGGCAAGTTTGAGCGAAATAGGCTCAACGGGCACATTGCATCTGAACGGAGCGACCGTTATTACCAGCGCAGCTCAGACATACTCAGAGCCAGTGGTGTTAGGTGTGAATACGACGTTGACGGGCACAACGGTGACCTTTGCAGATGCTGTGGACGCAGGCATACATTCACTTGCAATTGTGGGTAACGCAATTTTTGATGGAGCTCTCAGCAACTTAAGCACGCTGAGTGTGTCTCAATCGACAACGATGAACGGGGCCACTGTGAGCAGCTCAGGCGCGCAGACCTACATGGGAGCGGTTACTTTGCTCAAGGACACAGCGCTTAGCTCAAGCAGCGGGACAATCCGCTTTGCCTCTACGCTGGATAGCGACTCAACGCTCACGCCGCGGGCCTTATCAACGAGCGCAGCCAAGACGCAGTTTGACGCGGTTGTAGGGGGCATAGCGCCGCTTAGAACACTGATCCTGTCGGGACCCATCACGATTAACACGAACGAGGTAGACACGACGGGTACCCAGGAGTACGTGGGCGCAGTGAACTTGACATCAACGAGCACCTTAACGGGGGTAGGCATCACCTTTGACAGCAGCCTTGACGGCGCTTACGCTTTAACGCTCAGCAACACCGGTATGACCACCTTTAACGGCATTGTTGGCGCGGGCACAAAGCTTACGTCACTTTTAGTGACGGGTCCAAGCACCATTCATACAACAGCTATAAGCACCTCAAGCACTCAGGAGTACACCGGAGCAGTAACCCTTTCCTCTGCAACTAATCTGACGGGTGTGGGCGTGACGTTTGACAGCACGTTAGACGGCGCTTACGGCTTAAGTGTGAACAATACGGGTATGACGACGTTTAATGCAGTGGTCGGCGGTGTGACCCAACTCACCACACTTACCGTCAACGGACGTACCACCATTCATACGACAGCGATCAACACTTCAAGCACGCAAGAGTTCGTCGGTGCAGTGACGCTTACCTCACCAAGTATCCTCACAGGTTCAGGTGTTGCGTTTGATAGCACCCTAGACGGCGCTTATGCATTGAAGGTCGTCGACACAGGCATGGCCACCTTCAACGGTGTTGTAGGTGGTGGCGTACCACTGACAACACTAATGGTGACGGGTCCAAGCACCATTCATACAGGCGCAATCAACACCTCAAGCACCCAGGAGTATGTAGGTGGTGTTGCTCTAACCTCAACCACAGCTCTCACAGGTGTAGGAATCTCCTTTGACAGCACATTAGACGGCGCTTACGGCTTGAGTGTGAACAATACCGCCATGACCGCGTTCAACGGATCTGTTGGACTTGGAGCACGGTTGAGCTCATTGCTCATGAACGGCGCTCTCAGTATTAATACGGGCGCCGTTAACTCCACAGGCGCGCAGACCTACATGGGAGCGGTTACTTTGCTCAAGGACACAGCGCTTAGCTCAAGCAGCGGGACAATCCGCTTTGCCTCTACGCTGGATAGCGACTCAACGCTCACGCCGCGGGCCTTATCAACGAGCGCAGCCAAGACGCAGTTTGACGCGGTTGTAGGGGGCATAGCGCCGCTTAGAACACTGATCCTGTCGGGACCCATCACGATTAACACGAACGAGGTAGACACGACGGGTACCCAGGAGTACGTGGGCGCAGTGAACTTGACATCAACGAGCACCTTAACGGGGGTAGGCATCACCTTTGACAGCAGCCTTGACGGCGCTTACGCTTTAACGATCACAAATACGGGAGTGACTAACTTTATCGGGCCAGTTGGTGCGGCTTCAGGTCTAACCAATTTATCAATCTCCACCACTTCATTGAGTGCGTCTTCAATCAATTTAGCATCTTCCGCTGTTTTATTGATCAACAATTCTGATGGAGGGCTCATCAGGGGGGTTGTCTCTGGCTCCAATGTAGCCTTAACCAAGCTTGGTAAGGGTTTGTTAACCCTCTCAGGCAACAACCTCTTCAGTGGCGGGACAACTGTCGTTGAGGGCGCGCTTCAGGCTGGCAATAGCAGTATCGTTAATGAGAATACCCTCATTAACAGTCCATTTGGCCTGGGTGTGGTGAATATTTCGGCTGGGACAAGCCTGGATTTAAACGGTAACTCAGTTGCTAACCCTTTAAACATAAAAGGCCAAGGTTTCAATCTTCAAGGCGCTTTAATTAACACGAATCCCCAAAAAGTCGCTACATATACAGGAACTATTAATCTAACAGGAGATACGCTTTTTAGTGGCATTGGAGTCATAAACATTACAAGCCAAGTTAATGCGGGAGCAAATTCACTGTTATTCACAAGTGGTAGTTTTAACCTTAGTAATGCAAGTAATCAAATTGGCTTGATTGCTGCGGCAAATGTGGGTCAATTGAGCATATTGAGCAATTCCTCTTTAACGGTAGGCACGATTGGAGCCGTATCCGGAATAGCTTCTAATGCTGGATTGTCTCTAACGACTAATTTAGGGAAAATTAATATCAATCAAAACGTGATTAATTTAGCGCAAGACATACATATCAGTAGCGCTGAAGATTTAGTACTTGCCGCCAATTCATTTGTGACCAACACTGGAGGAAATATTTATATTCAAACTCCCCATTTTGTGAACAACAATGCAAGCCCAATTACAGTTAGTGCCACGCAGCCAAGCAATTACTTCCAAGTCTGGAGCACAAACGTTGATCCATTTAATTTAGATCCATCTATTGGTGATGTTCGCGGTGGATTAATTTACAACTACAAACAGTACAACGCCCAATACGGTGTTTCTCAAATACTTGGTGCTGGCAATGGACTGCTTTATAGCTTTGCGCCCACTTTAACAGCATCTGTGGTCGGGATAATCACAAAAATTTACGATGGTAATACAGTCGCAACGCTCAGCCCGACTAACTACTCCTACAGCAACAATGTTGACGGTGATACGGTTGTACTTAACTATCCTGTCCTTGGTAATTACATGACCAATGGTACAGGTCAAGGGGTCACAGATGTGGGAACCGCTAAAGTAGTACAAGTAAACGGCGTACAGATTGTTTCTTCTGCAAATGTGGGCTCAGTTCAAGTTTTGGGTTACAAGATTGCAAATACTACTATTTCAAGCCCCATCGGTGAAATTACAACCAAGACCATCACAGTGGTTGGTCAGCAAAATGTTAATAAACCGGTGGACGGTTTAACGACTATGCCTGTTGGAACACTTGGGTGGACTGTAGACAGCTCACAGTTTATAAGCGGGGATGCTGCAAAAATAACTGGCTTCGCTGCTTACGATACCGCAATGGTTGGGTTCAGGAAATTAGTTGTGGGCTCGATAGCTATAACGGGTTATAACGCGGTCGATTACACCCTTAATTATGTTGTGGGTAAGGGGATGATCGTACCCTCTCAGCCTATTTTAGAACCAACCCCAGCCAGCTTGGCCGTTCCGTCAAGCTCTAGTGGTTCAAGTGCTCAGGCAAGCCCCTCCGGTGCTGGCGCACAATCTAGCTCTGCCAGCTCTTCCAGCTCTGGTAGCTCACAAAGCTCGGCAACCACTGCCGGTGTTGCAAATTCTTCAAGCTCATCTGCCCAAGCAAGCCCCCTCGCAGCAGACACGGCCACAAACGCCAGTACAGCTGTTCAAGTTGCGATGCTTAAGGCGCCCTCTGGTGTTTCCTCTGGAGTAGTTCAAGCAGAGGTACCTCTCTCACAGTCAAAAGGATTTAGCTTCAATCTTCCAGAGAACTTACGAGAAGCCGTATCCGCCAAGGCTAACGATTTGACAGCAAAACTGCTAAACGACAAACCTCTTCCAAATTGGTTAACTTTTGATGCTAAGACGAGCTCTTTCGTGGCGCAAAATGTTCCTGAAAATGGACTGCCAATTAAGGTTCAATTACTCTCTGGTGGCCAAAAATTTGTGGTTGAGATATTCAAATCTACCGAAGTCGTTAATGCAAATAAAGTTACTGCAACAGGACCACCAAGGCCCGCAACCCTGGAGCGGAGTCAATTGACGTTGTTATCGCCTCGAGCTGTTGCCCAACTCAAGTCCAGTCAGATTTCAGAGCTCAATGTCTTACAGATTCAAAAAATGACACCTGAGCATTTGAATGCGATGACCCCTGAGATTTTGGCTGGATTCAGTCCAGCCAAAATAGCTGCACTCACTCAATCTGAGGCAAATCAACTCAAATTTAATCAAGTTTTGTCTCTGAATCCTGCTCAAATTGCGCGTGTTAATCCAGCGCATATCCATAAATTGGTCGCAGCCGAAATAGCCAACTTAAATGACGATCAGCTTAAATCTCTCACTCCCGTGCAAATAGCTGCGATTCAGCCCAGTAATTTAGGTGCTCTTCAGTCTGAGCAGATATCTGTTTTGACCAGAGAACAAATTCAATCTCTGTCTCCAGCTCAATTTGGTGCATTAACGCCTATTCAAATATCTAGCTTAACGGGTATTCAAATCAGTGCGGTGGGTCAATCGCATCTCCAGTCTTTAAATGAAGTCCAAAGAGGTGCATTGCTCCCCGAACAAATTAAAGCACTCTCTGCATCACAAAAAGAGGCATTGGGCTTACCCCTATCCAATCAACCTACTGCTTCTACTCTAGGACTTGAGGACTTCACTAAGATCCAATCTCCCGCGCTAAACGTACTGCCCTCTAGCGCGAAACCATCCGTCAATCCAGTTCCTGCAGCACGTCCTAGATCGACTGATAAAACAACTCAGCAAAAAGATCCAAACTCACCACTCACATCTTTAGAGCCTGAGACGGAAAAAGATATTGCATTCAATTGAATTTCAAAGTCTTTTTTGATCTAGTCTTTTGAAGTAGCTCGCTTTTCAACTTTGATAGGTTGTTAAGGCTGGGCTAAAATACCTTAATGCCTGTTTCTCCTCAAACTAAAACTGTTAGTTGTCTCCTGTCTGTTGCACCAATGATGGACTGGACGGATAGGCATTGCCGATATTTTCACCGGCTACTGAGCAGAAAAACTCTTTTGTATTCTGAGATGATTACGTCCGGTGCTTTGGTTTACGGTAACGCCGACTATCACCTGTTGTACAACGAGCAAGAGCACCCTGTTGCGTTGCAACTTGGGGGCAGCGATCCCAAAGATCTCGCCCATTGCGCTAGTTTAGCCGCCAAGCACGGATACGATGAGGTTAACCTCAATTGCGGTTGTCCCTCAGAGCGAGTCCAAAGAGGCGCCTTTGGCGCCTGTTTGATGAATGAGCCCAACACCGTTGCCGATTGTGTTAAAGCGATGTCAGACGCGAGTTCTTTGCCCATAACTGTGAAGCACCGTATTGGTCTGGGGCGGGGGGAGAGCTTTTCTTTTGTAAGGGACTTTGTGGGAAAAGTTAGCGAGGCCGGTTGTCAAACATTTATAGTTCATGCGCGAAATGCTTGGCTGGAGGGACTGTCCCCTAAAGAAAACCGAGAAATACCTCCCCTCAAACCTGAATGGGCTTATCAACTTAAAGCTGAGTTTCCGAGCTTACGGATAGTGTTTAACGGCGGAGTTAAAACGAGTGTGGATATCAAGGCCCATCTCGCACGTTTAGACGGTGTGATGGTGGGACGTGAGGCTTATCACAATCCTTGGATCATCACGCAGTGGGATAAATTCTTCGATGGACTCAAGCCGTTTGATGTGGGTTACGACTCCAATTTGTCAGGTTCAACAGGCGCACCTGACACTCTAGATGAACCCATTCAGGGCTTTCAACTAAGCAGGGAAGAGATTGAAGTCAAGATGGTGAACTACATGGAGTTAGAGCAAAAGCGAAACAATGTTCACTGGTCTAGCATTGCAAGGCATATGCTGGGTTTGTACCACGCCCAACCTGGTGGTAAGCGATGGCGACGGGTGTGGAGTGACCATAAACTTAAAAACATGACTCCTTATGAGGTCTCTAAGTTGGCAAATAAGGCTTTGCTAAAAGAGATTGCCTTAATCAGTCAAAGCCAAGAAAAAACTACCTCAATGGAGCTAATTTAAAATAAATTTTAAATTAGCGTTTAGTGACGCCAGGGGGCTAAAACTATAACCCTGAGATCTTAAAAGTATGTTTGGGAGGTACCACAGGGTTGGTGTCAACTCTCGCTTGGCTCAGATATCCCGCCAACAACGTGACTAAAGCCGCCGTCCACATAGACAATCTCTGCTGTTACTCCTGCAGCCAAATTACTCATCAAAAAAGCTGCGACGTTGCCAACGTCCTGTGTTGTGACGTTGCGCCTAATAGGGCTAGATTGTTCAACCACAGATAATATTTTGCCAAAGCCTTTGATACCACTCGCCGCAAGAGTTTTGATTGGACCTGCACTTATGGCGTTGACTCGCATGTGCTGAGCTTTGCTGCCCAGTGAGTCTGCCAGGTAACGAACCGATGCCTCAAGTGAGGCCTTTGCTAAACCCATGGTGTTGTAATTGGGAACTGTTCTTATAGCGCCTAGGTAGGTGAGGGTGAGGAGTGCCGCGTGTTCTCTAAGCATTGGCAAGGCAGCTTTGGCCATAGCTGGAAAGCTGTAGGCACTGATATCGTGCGCAATTTTGTAAGCCTCTCTGCTAAGTCCCTCAAGGAAGTCTCCTGCAATTGCCTCCCTTGGGGCGTAGCCAATGCTGTGCACAAATCCGTCAAACTTAGGCCAGTGAAGGCTCAAATCTTTGAACATTTTCTCAATCTGCTCGTCGCTTCCCACATCGCAATCAAAAATAAGTTTTGAATTAAAGTCATTAGCAAATTCTGCGGTCCGTTCTTTAAATCTCTCTCCAACGTAGCTAAAAGCCAACTCAGCACCTTGCTCGTAACAAGCTTTAGCGATACCGTAAGCGATAGACCTGTTGGATAAAACGCCAGTAATCAATAGTTTTTTGCCGTTTAGAAAGCCTGAGTGTTGAGACATGAAAGGTGGTACTCCGTTTAAATTAAACTTAATAATATTTTCGCACGAAAAAGCTAGGTCAAACTGCTTATGTCTTGCCTCGTTTCTGGCTTTAAACTTAACGATCTATTTTGATCTATATTGTTCCAAGTAGGTGGAGAGTTTGATTTGCTATGAAAAATGCAAAAATGATTGTAAAAATCTAAATTAGTCTTAAATGTATTGCAAAATGTAACTATGCAATTTGTAACTTTTATTTTCACGACCTTACTTACCTTAGGATTGCCGAATTGTTTTGCGGCTCACGCCTATGCACAGTTTGGGGACGTCAAGTACCCAGCTGGTTTTGATCACTTCGATTACGTCAACCCCCAAGCCCCCAGGGGCGGAGAAATATCTTTGGTGGCTCCTAGTGTGGCCTCTAGTTTTGATAAATACAACCCATTTACCTTAAAAGGGACTGCACCTCCAGGGATCAATTTGCTTGTGTTTGAGACTCTCTTGGTTGGCAATTTTGAGGAGCCTACGACTGCGTACGGGTTATTGGCGCAAGACGTTGCACTTTCGCCCGATAAATTATCTGTGGTTTTTACTCTTAATCCATTGGCGAAATTTCACAATTCACAGCAAGTAACAGCAGCCGATGTCAAACACTCTTTTGATAAACTAATCAGCGTCGAAGCGGCCCCTCAGTACCGGTCTATTTTTTCGGATATCAAGGGGGCAACCGTTTTGTCTCAAAGCCAGATTCGGTTTGATTTTAAACGGGTCAATGCAGAGCTACCCCTCATCATTGGTTCCTTGCCGGTATTCAGTAAATCTTGGGGACAAGGTAAGGCGTTAGATAAAATCATCACCGATATCCCGATTGGATCTGGACCTTACAAAATAGGAAAAGTCGACTTTGGTCGTGATATTGAGTATGTGAGAGATCCTGACTACTGGGGGCAATCCTTAGGGGTTAGAAAAGGCTCCTATAACTTTGACCGAATCTTATACAGGCTCTACAAAGACAATACCGCACAACTTGAAGCCTTCAAGGCAGGTGAGTTTGATTTTATTCAATCCTTTATCTCCAGGGAATGGGCAAGAGCTTTTAAAGGTAAAGCTTTTGAGGATGGTCGAATCACCAAGACCGAACTTAGGCACTCAAATGCGGGAGACTTTCAAGGGTTTATTTTCAACACTCGATTACCAAAATTCAAGGACCCACGAGTCAGGCGCGCGATTGGTCTTGCGATGGATTATGAGTGGATGAACCGTCAAATTTTTTACATGGCTTACACCCGGGTAAGGGGATACTTTGTTGGCAGCGATTTTGAGGCCGTGGGGTTGCCCACCAAAGAAGAATTGGTGTATTTGGAGCCCCTAAGACAGAAGTTAGCAAGTACGGTTTTTACAGAACCCGTGCCTGTTCCCCCAGTCACTCAAATTGATCCAAGCTCGGGTGAGACGCTTCGAGATCACCTAAGGCTGGCTAAATCGCTCTTTGAGCAGGCGGGATGGCGTTACAGCAACGGTGCTTTGAGAAACGCCCAAGGAGAGCCCTTTACGATGGAGTTTGTAGACGCCTCAGCAAGCATGGGCAGAGTTGTGACACCCTTTGCTAAAAATTTAGAGAAACTTGGAATTGAATTAAATTACAGGGTCGTAGATGCTGCTGTTTTGCAAAAGAGGATGGACGTTTACGACTTTGAAGTCATCAGCGAGAGAACCCTTGGAAGCGAGGCACCAGGGGCGGAGCTCGTTCAACGATTTGGCTCTAAAAGCGCTGAGACCGAGGGCGGAGCAAACTACATGGGAGTAAAAGATTCAGGCGTCGATGCGCTTCTTGAGCGTGTGGTCAGCGCCCAAAATAAGGAAGAATTAAAAAATTCTTTAAA
>DAIUEA010000031.1:0-3808 GCA_036845365.1 Limnohabitans sp.
GATATGGAGCGAGTCGATCGGCTGACACTTGATCGCCTCAACACCAGCGTTCCCTTGGTGGGCGAAGTTTGTCAATACATCATCACTGCAGGGGGGAAAAGGCTCAGACCCGCACTGTTGTTACTTATGTCCGGGGCTGTTAATTACAACCACCCCCACAAAATCCAACTCGCTGCGGTGGTTGAGTTCATCCACACAGCCACTCTCTTGCATGATGACGTGGTGGATGAATCAACACTCAGAAGGGGGCGCGCAACGGCAAACTCCACATTTGGCAACCCTGCAAGCGTATTGGTGGGTGACTTTTTGTATTCCAGAGCATTTCAAATGATGGTTGAGTGCGGGGAGATGCGTGTGCTCTCTGTCTTAGCTGAGGCAACCAATGTGATTGCTGAAGGTGAGGTTCTCCAACTGATGAATATGCATGATCCCTCCCTAGATGAGGCGGGTTATTTACGAGTTATCCGCTCAAAAACAGCCAAACTATTTGAAGCCAGTTGTCGAATTCCGGCCGTCATGGCCGCACTTCCACCTCATATTGAGGAGGCCTGCGCCAATTACGGCCAAGCACTTGGTACTGCTTTCCAAGTCATAGACGATGTTTTGGATTACGACGGCGAGGCCACAGAGCTGGGTAAGAATTTAGGAGATGATTTGCGCGAAGGCAAAACCACTTTACCCTTGATCATTGCCATGCAACGGTCAAGCAGCGCACAACGCGCTGTCATACAAGAGGCAATTACTGAGGGGGGGGTGAATAGGCTCGGAGATATTTTGACTATAGTTCGTGAAACTGGAGCAATGGATGCCACTCGAGAGACGGCGATGGCTGAGGCTCGCCGCGCACTGGACTCTTTAGATCCTCTTGAGGAGTCACCCTTCAAAAACGGCTTGGCTGAGTTGGCGCAAGAACTCATCAACCGTAAAACTTAATTTAAGAGTCGAGCTTTTAGCGCTCCCACTGCTGCCTTAATTGATACTAAAACCAATAATTAAATATTGAGAAGACCTTGATGAGAGTCACTCCCCCCATTCGCACCATTGGACTGACTGGAGGCATCGGTAGCGGCAAGAGCACTGTCTCTCGCATCTTGACTCAAAATAAAGAGTTTGGGCTGATTGATGCTGACTCGATCTCAAGGGGTTTGACCGCGCCTAACGGATTGGCGATACCTTTGATAAGGGATCATTTTGGAGAAGCATATATCAAACCTGATCAATCCTTAGACCGAGACAAGATGAGGAATTTGGTTTTTACCAACCCAGAGGCCAAGCGCTCCCTTGAGTCAATCATTCATCCAAAAGTATTAGAAAAAATTGAGCATGATCTTCAAACCATGGCACAAGATGGATTTAAAACAGTATTTTTGGATATCCCTTTACTTGTCGAGTCCAGGGCTCGCTGGAGAGACAGACTTGACGCCATTTTGGTGATCGATTGCTCAGAACAAACACAAGTGCAAAGAGTGATGAGCCGTAGCAACCTAGAGCGAGCGACCGTCCTTAAAATCATAGCCTCTCAAGCCAGTCGAGAACTTCGCAACTCCATTGCGGATTGGGTGATCCTAAATGACGGAATCTCCCTTGAAGAGCTGCAATTAAGAGTTCAAGCAATAGATTTTAATTTTTAAGAAAATAATTTTTTATTTTTAGCTCGCAAAGAGGTATCATTCGTGATATTTCAAATTACCAGTCTAAAGTTATCTAAGTGATACTCTACGAGCACCCTTTTAATGAGAGAGTTCGCACCTTCTTGCGCTTAGAGCATTTGCTGACTCGATTTACCAATCTTATCAACAGAGATGATCCTATTGATCATCACTTTGCTTTTTCAACTTTGTTCGAAATCGTTGAAGCAGGAGGCCGTTCTGACTTGAAATCAGACATCCTAAAAGACCTAGAGCGTTACAAACAACAATTTTTAGCCTTTAGGGGTAACCCCTCCGTCTCTGAGGAAGCACTTAACGAAATACTGAGTCAAATTGATGAGGCATTTACCGGTCTAAACATCTTGGGCAACAGAATTGGTCAATGCGTAAGCGACAGTGAATGGCTAAGCGCCCTTAGAAATAGATTAGCCATACCTGGTGGCACCTGTAACTTTGATCTACCGGCCTACTTTGCTTGGCAGCATCGACCTGTTGCGATCAGAAGAGATGACATCTTGAGATGGACTGAGTCCATTAAGCCGTTATTCAAATGCATTCATTTGTTGCTGAAATTGCTAAGAGACGGTGGGCACCGACAAAAGGTCATGGCTACTAAAGGTCAGTTGCAACAATCCCTCCCTCAGGGAAGGTACCAGTTGATGCGTGTATTTATAAATCCAGAACTAAATCTTGTACCCGAGATTTCTGGAAATAGGATGATGGTTTGGGTGCGTATGATGAATCAAGACAGTGATTGCCGGCTACAAAACAGTACAGAAGATGCCTCCTTCGAAATCGAACTCTGCTCCTGAAATAACCTCCATCAAACCAAGAGAGGTTATATGCCCAACCTGCAAAGGGGTTAGCATCTACTCATCCGACAACCCTTTCAGGCCCTTTTGTTCTCACCGTTGTAAAAACTCAGATTTTGGAGCCTGGGCAAGCGAGGAGCACCGTTTACCGGATAACTCTGCTGTAGATGACCCCGATTTTGAAGCCAACTCAAATCCGTTGCAGTAACCCAAAATTGTTCATCCATTAGACGAAGACTCTCAAATATTCTGGTTAACGAGTGTTTGCTTTTCTTAATGGGTTGGCCCTTCAAAGCCTTGATCCTGTGCAAGCCAATTTAGAACAGGCACGGCCCCAGGGAGCACGGGAGAGACTTTCACGGGTAGTTCAGCCCAAGCAACAGCCTGCCCCTCTAAAGTTTGAGGGATGCCGTCAAAATCTTGTACCCGAAAAAAATGGAGCTCAACCAAAGCGTGGGGGTAATCTACTTTTTGAATTCTCCACAGTTGCGCCTCTTCAAGTGCTATGTCGATACCCAACTCCTCCTTAAGCTCGCGCGCTAAAGCCTCTTGCCCAGTCTCACCAAGCTCAAACTTGCCCCCTGGAAACTCCCAGTAACCTGCGTACGCTTTACCCTCAGGGCGGGAGGCAAGCAAAAAAGAGCCCGCTGAGTTTTGTAAAACACCCACAGCAACTTTTATTGGGCTCCTGTTTAGAGTGTCTCGCTTGAGATGAGTGTCAACCGTTAACACCTCCTCTGTTGCTTCTTTTTTTACGTCCTCTGCGTCCACTTTAAAAGCCTTCACACCGAGCCCCGCTTGGAGCTTATCCTTTGTCATGGCGCCCCACATAGTCTCTTGCAAACTGATAAGCAACGCGTCCGCTTCTGGAGCCTCTCTCAAGAGCCCATATTAAAGCCTCGGGCTTAGCTAACTCAAGTCCAGCCTGATCTTTAAAACCAAGTGAGGTCAACCACTGCATCACAATGCTTAAATACTCTTCTTGGCTAAAGGGATAAAAACTCACCCACAACCCAAACCTCTCGGACAAGGAAATCTTCTCCTCTATCACCTCCCCAGGATGCACCTCTCCGTCATCGGTGTGTGTATAACTAAGATTCTCCTTCATGTACTCGGGCAACAAATGCCGCCTGTTGCTTGTTGCATAGATGAGTACATTTTCCGATGCTGCAGATACTGAGCCGTCCAAAATTGACTTCAGTGCTTTATATCCCGCCTCCCCTTCCTCAAAGCTTAAGTCGTCACAAAAAATAATAAAGTACTCTTTGAGATCAGACACCAATTCAACAATATCAGGCAAATCAACCACATCAGCTTTATCGATCTCAATGAGCCTCAGCCCACGAG
>DAIUEA010000031.1:3818-11010 GCA_036845365.1 Limnohabitans sp.
TCGTTTAAACACGCCTTTACAAGTGAGGATTTGCCCGTGCCGCGCGAGCCGGTCAACAGCACATTGTTTGCTGGTAACCCGTTTATAAACTGTTCAGTATTTCTCACAATTTTTTCTCGCTGAGCATCAATCTCTTTCAGCTCACTCAGCTTTAAAGGGGCTACGTGTTTCACGGGCTCTAGGAGACCATGCCCATTTGAGCGTCGACGGTAGCGAAATGCAATACTTGCACCCCAATCGGGCGCCCTCAAAGGGCCTGGTAATATGGACTCAATTCGGTTAATCAATTCCTCTGCGCGGTGCATTAATCTGTCAAAAGCTTCACTCATGAAATAAACCCTAGTCTCAGTTGTTTAGAAAAATTCAATTCAGCTTCTGTAGTCTGCATTGATGCTTACATACTCGTGGCTGAGATCACACGTCCAAAAGGTATCGCTACAGTCTCCTCGACCGAGCCCAACAGTGACCAAGATCTCCTCTTGTTTCATCACCCGCTGACCCTCCTCCTCTCGGTAGTCAATGCATCTAGAACCTTTTGTGGCTACGTGAACACTGTCTAAATAGAGTTCTATTTTTGATTGATCCAAATCCTCTATGCCCGAATAGCCTACGGCAGCTAAGATTCTGCCTAAATTAGGATCACTTGCAAAAAAAGCAGTCTTCACCAATGGTGAATGTGCAATAGCAAGAGCCACTTTCTTGCACTCCTCTAGCGTTTTTCCGCCTTGTATATTCAAAGTAATAAACTTCGTTGCCCCCTCAGCGTCTCTCACAATTGCTTGCGCCAACAGTTTGGACACCTCCTTTAATGCGCCCAGCAAGAGCTGTGCGTCCCCAGTGTCCCAGTTTTTTATAGTGGGGTTGGAGGCCTTATGCGTTGCCATGACTAGAAACGAATCATTGGTAGAAGTATCCCCGTCAACTGTAATTCTGTTGAATGAATGATTGGCCAATTCAAGCGCCAAAGGCTTAAGGAGTTCTGCTGAAATGCACGCATCTGTCGCTAAAAAACCAAGCATGGTTGCCATATTAGGATGAATCATCCCTGCACCCTTGGCTATTCCTGTGATCGTCACCTCTTGTCCTGATAGATTAACCTTTTTACTGTATGCTTTTGCAACCGTATCGGTCGTCATAATGCTATATGCCGCTTTTGCCCACGCATCGCTGGTCGCACTGTTGACGGCACTGGGCAAGGCGTTAATGATTTTTTCAAAAGGCAAGGGCTCCATAATCACGCCCGTAGAAAAAGGCAACACCTGATCGGCCTCTAGGCTCAGGAGATCTGCTGCGGCTTTGCACACCATTTGTGCGTGCGCCTTCCCAGACTCTCCCGTCCCCGCGTTTGCATTTCCCGTGTTAATGACAAGCGCACGTACGCCGCGCTTTGAGGCACCAAGGATGGACTCGCAAATTTGGACCGGCGCAGCTTTAAACCTGTTTTTTGTAAATACCCCCCCAATGCTGACGCCCTCATCCAGCAAAAAAACAGTAAGATCATCTTTACCAGGCCTTTTAACTCCGGCTTGAGCGATACCTATTTTCACCCCAGGTATGGGGAAAATTTGGCTTGGGTTGGGTGCAGAAAGTTGTACTGGCATTGTGAATCCATTGAAAATGGGTGAAGAGCTTGTTATTAAAATTCTTATAAATTCTGAGTAATTCTTAAAGCAGTTGATTTGACGAGATGCAAAGCCAATGCTTTTTTAATCAAATATTGAGTGTATTTTAAGTCATATGCTCTTCAAACAGAGGAGCTCCCGTTTGAACGTCAGAACCATTTTTTTAAATATCCGAACCTTATCATAGTGAAAGCCCCCACTAGAATAGACGGATGAGTTTTAAAACAAAAGAAGAAACTACATCACAGAGTGAATTATCTAAGCGCTTAAGCGCAATGATGACTCAAGCGCTCCAATTTCAAGAAAAGGGAGACACAACTCGTGCAGAGCTTTTGTATACACATGTTTTGGCTTTAGATCCCGTTCACGTCAAAGCCTTGCAAGGACTGAGTTTGCTGCTGTACAGAGCAGCGCAATTTGACACTGCCGTAGAAAGTTTAAACCGTGCCTTGCACATTGAGCCTGACAATGCCCTGCTCTTTTATGACCGAGCCATTGTGTTTCAATCTCAAGGGCACTATAAGGTTGCTGTGCAAAACTACAACCTCACGCTTTTTTTAAACCCTTATTACACCAACGCTTATGTAGACCGGGGGTTGTGCTTTGAGGCCGAATCCCAACCCACTGCGGCGCTCTTGAGCTATGAGTCAGCCCTTGCCGTAGACCCCTCCTTTGCCGAAGCTTGGTACAACAAAGCAAACCTGCTTCAAACCAGTGGAGAGCATGCCCTAGCCAGTCCATGTTATTTAATTGCACTCAAGATAAATCCTCGGTTTTGGGCTGCTTACACCAATTACGGACTTAGCCTTTTTGCGCTAAAAAAGTACGAACAAGCCGTCCTAAATTACGACGCCGCTATTGAGCTCAGTCCGTTTACGTCAATCATTCACTACAACAGAGCGAACGCTTTGCGCGCATTGGGTCAACTCGCTCTCTCAAAGGCGGGTTACGATAAGGCCATAGAGCTTAATCCCCACTTTGCCGCTGCCTATGCAAATCGAGGTCTCATTGAAAAAGATAAAAATTTATTAGACGCTGCAATTGAAAACTACCAGATCGCTTTATCCCTGGATGCGACTCTTTTAGAGGCTCGTTGGAATTTAGCGATTGCTTATCTCTTGAAGGGGGAGTTAAGAAAAGGGTGGCCCGACTATGAGCTGCGCTTTAAACACTGCGAACTCAGAGAAAGTGTAGGAGCTAGAGACTTTGCAGAGCCACAGTGGGACGGTAAACAAACACTACGAGGCAAGAAAATTTTGGTTTACTGCGAACAAGGTTTAGGCGATGCCATTCAATTTTGTCGTTACCTGCCTTTGCTCCTTAACAGGGGGGCCCAGATCATCTTTGAAGTCAAGCCGGCACTTAAAGAGCTTTTTTCATGTTTCAAAGAATCAGTGCAGATTGTTGACCAACTTACCCCCGGTCTCAGTTTTGATTACTACTCACCCTTGCTCAGCCTTGCAAAGTCATTTGACACCACATTGGACTCCATACCGCCAAGCCCTGTTTTGAGCGTACCCCCACATAAGTTGGATTCAAGCAAAAAGCTGTTTTTCTCAACAAACCCTTTGAATACCGAGTTAGCAAACTTGCCCCAGAAAAAACGCATAGGTCTGGTTTGGAGCGGCAACCCTCGTCATACCAATGACCATAACCGAAGCCTTTCATTAAAAACTTTAGTGCGTTATTTACCAAATGATTTTGAATATTACACCCTTCAAAAAGAGATCAGCGATGCAGATCAAGCACTCCTTAGTACACAAACTCATATTTCAAATTTAAGCAAATACTTGAATGACCTTACGGATACGGCTGCAATTTGTATGCAACTCGATTTGATCATCAGTGTTGACACAAGCGTCGCACACTTGAGTGCGGCACTCGGCTTACCCACTTGGATACTGTTGCCCTTCTGCCCAGACTGGAGATGGCTAATGGACAAGGATAAGTCTGTATGGTACCCGAGTGCACGCTTGATTAGGCAGCAAAAGCTAGGGGACTGGGACTCTGCACTAGAACAATTAAAGGGTAAGTTAGGCGACTGCTCTAGCTAAACCAACTATCTTATCTGTCGTAACTAAACATCAAGGCGAGGACCGACCACTCAAGGCTTAAGAGTTGAGACTCAATGGTGAGAATTAGGGCGCTTTAATTTAATCGTCCGTGGCAGTGTTTGTACTTTTTCCCACTTCCACAAGGACAAGGCTCATTTCTTCCTACGGGCGGTAGCCCAGCGCCTGCGCCTTGATACGTACCTGCGCTTGGAGGCAAGCCCTCTGCAACCTGGGGTTCACCTGATTCGCTAGGCGATGTGTAGGTTATATTTTTTAAATCCTCTGCCCGTTCCTCAATTTGCTGGGCCGCTTGCTCAAGCTGTTCGCCTGATTGAATTTCAACGGTCATCAAGATTTTGGTTACTTCGTTTTTAACTTGATCCAGTAATTGACCAAATAGCTCGAAGGCTTCACGCTTGTACTCTTGTTTGGGCTGTTTTTGAGCGTAACCGCGAAGATGTATTCCTTGACGCAGGTAGTCCAGTGCTGACAAATGCTCACGCCAATGCGTATCAATGCTTTGTAACAAAACCATTCTCATAAAGGGCGTGAACTGTTGGACGCCAACGTCTTTGATCTTCTCAGCAAATGCTTTATTGGCCAAATCCAAGACGAGGCTCAAAACATCATTCGCACCAATCGAGTCCGCTTGATCAATGGTTTGTTGCAATTGAACGTGGATTTTCCAGTCCTTTTCAAGCGTTTCTTGTAGTCCCGGTATGTTCCACTGCTCCTCTACGGATTCAGCAGGGACAAAATGCCTCACCAAATCAGTAAAACAACCCTCTCGCAAAGAGTCAATTTGCGCTGAAAGATCTTGGATATCCAAGATATCGTTGCGCTGTTGGTAGATCACCTTGCGCTGGTCGTTTGACACATCGTCGTATTCGAGCAACTGCTTTCGTATATCAAAATTTCTAGCCTCTACTTTGCGCTGCGCGCTCTCAATGCTTCTGGTGACCATACCCGCCTCTATGGCCTCACCCTCTGGCATATTAAGGCGCTCCATAATTGCTTTCACTCTCTCGCCAGCAAATATTCTCATCAATGAGTCATCTAGGCTCAAGTAAAAGCGAGCAGAACCGGGATCTCCTTGCCTTCCGGAGCGCCCCCTCAGTTGGTTATCAATTCGCCTGGACTCGTGTCTCTCGGTTGCAATGATTCTCAATCCGCCCAGACTTTTTACTCTCTCATGCCCCTTAGCCCATTTTGCGCGAATCTCTTTGATCTGGGCTTCTTTGTCTTCAGCACTTAGTGACTCATTTTGCTCGACACTGGCGATTAAGTTCTCGATATTACCGCCCAACACAATATCCGTGCCTCTGCCTGCCATGTTGGTGGCGATAGTGATTGAGCCCTCAGCACCAGCTTGCGCAATGATTTCTGCCTCGCGCTCGTGTTGTTTGGCATTTAAAACCTGATGAGGTAGTTTTTCCTTTATCAGTAAATTAGCAATGATCTCTGAATTCTCAATTGAAGTGGTGCCAACCAGCACAGGTTGACCGCGCTGATGACATTCACGTATATCATCAATCGCGGCTTTGTATTTTTCCTGAGTAGTTTTATAGACCCTGTCTAATTGGTTATCTCTTTTGCTGATCTTGTTGGGAGGAATAACGATGGTTTCTAGACCGTAAATCTCTTGGAACTCATACGCCTCAGTGTCTGCAGTTCCCGTCATACCCGCAAGTTTTTGGTATAGCCGGAAGTAGTTTTGAAATGTGATCGATGCAAGAGTCTGGTTCTCTGCCTGGATCTTGACACCTTCCTTGGCCTCAACCGCTTGGTGCAAACCGTCGCTCCAACGCCGCCCCGTCATCAATCGTCCCGTGAACTCGTCAACAATAACAATCTCACCACCTTGATTGACGTAGTGTTGATCTTTGAAGTAAAGATGATGCGCACGAAGAGCAGCATACAAATGGTGCATCAAACCGATGTTTGATGGATCATAAAGGGACGCTCCCTCTGGTAAGAGCCCCATTTGAGATAGAAGGCGTTCTGCGTTTTCATGCCCCTGCTCAGTTAGGAAGACTTGGTGTGACTTTTCGTCTACCGTAAAGTCACCCGCAGTGATTATTCCTTCACCAGTTCTTAAATCCTCCTCACCCTCTTGCCTGATCAAATGAGGGACCACATCATTCATGGCCAAGTACATTTGAGTGTGATCCTCAGCTTGACCGCTAATGATTAGAGGCGTTCTAGCCTCATCAATTAAAATAGAGTCCACCTCATCAACGATTGCATAGTTAAGGGGTCGCTGGACCCGGTCAGCGCTCTCGTAAACCATGTTATCGCGAAGATAGTCGAAACCAAATTCGTTATTGGTCCCGTATGTAATGTCAGATCGGTAAGCGACTTGTTTCTCCGCCCTGGACATTTGGGGAAGATTGACCCCTACACTCAAGCCCAAAAAATTATAGAGCTTGCCCATCCACTGTGCATCTCTATTGGCCAAGTAATCATTGACAGTTACGACGTGCACGCCCTTGTTGGCAAGTGCATTTAAATACACCGCCAAAGTTGCGGTCAACGTTTTACCCTCACCCGTGCGCATCTCAGAAATATTACCCTGATGCAAAGAGATTCCACCTAAAAGCTGCACATCGAAATGCCGCATCCTCATGACACGCTTAGAGCCTTCGCGAACTACAGCAAATGCCTCAACCAGCAACTGATCAAGTGTTTCCCCGTTTGCTACTCGGGATTTAAACTCTTCAGTCTTATCCCTTAACTGTTCATCACTTAATAGCTCAAGTGCGGGCTCCAGCTTATTGATAGCTGTTACGGATTTTTGAAATTGTTTTAGCAATCGCTCATTGCGACTACCAAAAATCATTGTGAGTAAGTTAAAAGCCATGACCTGGTTGCAATCGTATTTTCCTAAAACTTTAGGACTCGTTTGCAGGTTCCTTTTTTAAAGATTTACATTTTAACGCGCGCGAAGCCATAATATGTTTATGACGGATTCCTCCAATTCTAACAAGCCCTTATTACAAGTTCAGATCAATTCAGATCAAAGCAAACTTGGAGCCTCCACTTCTTCTGCAGTTGCTACATTTAGAGCCCTTGGGTATTCGAAAATACCTCGTTGCGCCCCGCTTTTAAGAGGCAGGCCCGAACTTGCGGCAAAAGCACTGAGCGCAGCCCCTCAGCTATCCAATCTTTTAGAGCTGGCTCGCGATTCCCAGCAACGCCTTTACGCGGTGCAAACCCTTTTACCCCCTCAATTTAGAAACGTAGTTAAAGCAAGTACCCTTGACGGTGACTGCTGGTGCCTTCTTGTTCCCAACAACTCCGTGATGGCCAAGCTCAAACAAATGCTGCCATCATTGTCAGCGCACCTGAGGAGCAAAGGATTTATGGTTCAAACAATTAGGTTGAAAATAGAGGGCAAATGATTTTTTTAGAGAAATATTCGCTTTGTAAAGCGATCTTTTGGAGGTTTTTTAGATTAAACCTGGTGCCCCCTGTCCGACTCGAACAGACCACCTACTGATTACAAATCAGTTGCTC
>DAIUEA010000032.1:0-10951 GCA_036845365.1 Limnohabitans sp.
GAGTTTTTTAATGCTTGAGTCCGGGCGTGCAGATGCGTTTGTGATGGATGGTCAAATTCTTGCTGGAAACATTGCAAACGCTAAAAATCCAGCTGACTTTAAAATCGTAGGCGAAGTCTTATCGGTTGAGCCGATTGCAATCATGGTCAGAAAAGACGATGCGGGTCTGAAAAAACTTGCAGACAACACGGTTCGCGAACTCGTTAAATCGGGTGAAATGGCAAAGCTCTATGACAAATGGTTCATGCAACCCATCCCCCCTAAGAATACCAAAGTCGGCCTGCCTTTGAGTGAGAATACTAAAGCGGCTTGGGCTAACTTAAACGATAAACCCATGGAAGAATATTCCAAGAAATAAAGTTTTGAAAAACTTCTTCGCCACACGCACTCTTGTTTTTACGACTCCACTTCTATGAATTGGGAGTGGCAAGTCTTTTTAAACGATGATGGCGGTGGACGCACGTATTTAGAGTGGATGATGCAGGCGTGGGGGTGGACTTTGTCGGTCGCTGCCTGTTCATGGGTTTTATCAATTTCGGTTGGATTCACGGTCGGTACCCTTAGAACGGTTCACAAATATCCGCTTTGGGTTGCTGCTGGAAACATTTGGGTTGAAGTGTTTAGGAATGTGCCCATCCTCGTTCAAGTATTTCTTTGGTATTTTGTACTGCCCAAAATATTCACCCCCATGCTGCAATGGCCTGGATTTCTGCTGGTGGTCCTAGCGCTCGGATTTTTTACTTCTGCTCGAATTGCAGAGCAAGTCAAAGCAGGCATCAACGCACTTCCCAAAGGACAGGGCATGGCCGCTTCGGCCCTTGGGCTCACGCCCTTGCAGTCTTATCGTTACGTCATACTGCCTATGGCGCTTCGTATTATCATGCCCCCACTCACCAGTGAGTCAATGAATCTTCTTAAAAACTCATCCGTTGCATTTGCGGTCTCCATTCCTGAGCTCACGATGTTTGCCATGCAAGCGCAGGAGGAAACCTCCCGGGGAATAGAGATTTACTTGGCCGTAACAGGTCTTTACGCAATCTCTGCATTTGCAGTTAACCGGCTTATGGCGGGGCTCGAGACGTACCTGCGCATACCGGGTACTGGCGCCGCCTCTCGCCCATCCACCAGTGAGGAGCACTGAGATGGGAGGATTGGACCTGAGCTTCTTTAATTTTGAGATCATTAGTAAATTCGTTCTCAAAGGTTTTTATTTCAGCGTTGAGTTGACCGTTGGGGCCACTATTGGGGGCGTGCTGGTGGGGACCTTGCTGGCCCTAATGCGTTTATCGAATCATCGCACCCTTAGTTGGATAGCCGTTGTATATGTGAACGGGATGAGATCTATTCCTCTGGTTATGGTGATTCTGTGGTTTTTCCTACTCATGCCCACTTTAATCGGTCACTCCATAGGAGCGGAGAGCTCGGCCTTCATTACCTTCATTGCTTTTGAGGCTGCATTTTTCTCAGAGATCGTTCGAGCAGGTATTCAGTCCGTCTCAAAAGGGCAGGTCTACGCGGCTCAGGCCTTAGGTATGACCTATTCTCAAAATATGAAGCTTGTGATATTGCCGCAGGCCTTCATTAACATGATCCCCGTACTGCTCACGCAGACGATTGTTTTATTTCAGGACACATCCTTGGTTTATGCAATCGGCGCTTACGATTTGCTCAAAGGTTTTGTAACAGCGGGCAAAATTTACGGAAGGCCTGAGGAGGCCTATTTGCTTGCTACGGTGATTTATTTTGTAATGTGTTTTTCTTTGTCAACCCTGGTGAAGCGTTTGCAAGCCAAGACCGCCATCATAAGTTGATTAGCGGTTTTACGGTCATGGCAAGGAGCAGGGGTAGGAGCAGGGGTAGGAGCAGGGGTAGGAACAGTGTTAGGAACAGGAGCAGGAGCTAGGTGTTCGCTCAAGCTTTATTAAGTTTTAAACAGAAAGTTGCTTAAATGATTGAACTTAAAAACGTCTCTAAGTGGTACGGCGCGGTAAGGGTACTCACCGATTGCTCAACCACGATCCAAAAAGGCGAAGTCGTTGTGGTCTGCGGACCCTCGGGCTCGGGGAAATCCACACTCATTAAAACAATCAATGCGTTAGAGCCGATTCAAGAGGGTGAGATTTTTGTGGAGGGTGTCTCAGTCCACGCCAAAGACACTGAGTTGCCTAAGCTCAGGTCCAGAGTAGGGATGGTGTTTCAGCATTTTGAGCTCTTTCCGCATTTAAGTGTGACTGAGAATTTGACGCTTGCACAAATTAAGGTGCTTGGCCGATCTAAAGAAGAGGCACTGGCACAGGGGCTTAAATATTTGGAACGTGTGGGACTAACAGAGCACAAAGATAAACATCCGGGTCAGCTCTCGGGCGGACAACAACAAAGGGTTGCGATCGCACGTGCCCTGTGCATGGACCCGGTTGTGATGCTCTTTGATGAGCCCACATCCGCACTTGATCCAGAGATGGTTGGGGAGGTCTTGGACGTCATGGTGAGCCTTGCAAAAGAGGGGATGACGATGGTGTGCGTGACCCACGAGATGGGGTTTGCCAAAAAGGTCAGCGACCGTGTGATCTTTATGGATATTGGTGGCAAAATTTTAGAGGACTGCTCTAGTGATGAATTCTTCAACCACTCCGAGCAAAGGCAGGCAAGAACGAAAGAGTTTTTAGCAAAGATACTTCAGCATTGAATTTTTAAATGATATGTCAATAGATACAAAAGCCGCAGAAGCGACAAAGGCCGCACAGCCCTCAAATTCTCCATCTGAGATCACCATCACTAGGCCCGATGATTGGCACGTTCATTTAAGAGACTCAGACGCACTCGCAAAAGTTGTGGGCCACACTGCCTTTCAGTTTGCAAGAGCGGTTGTGATGCCCAACCTCAAACCCCCTATCACCACTACCGAGCAAGCCTTGTCTTACAAGGCTAGGATTTTGGACGCGCTTAGTCAGACACCTGTTCCGCATAGCCTAAAGGACGTGGGTTTTAGTTTTGAGCCCCTCATGACTTTGTATTTAACTGATACAACATCCCCTAAGGAGTTAGAAAAAGCCTTTGCAGCTGGAATCGTTGCCGTCAAACTCTATCCCAGTGGTGCCACCACCCACAGCGATGCAGGGGTCACCAACATACTAAACACCTACCCTGCGCTTGAGATGATGCAACGCCTTGGGATGCCCCTTTTGATTCACGCAGAAGTCACCGATCCTATGATCGATCTCTTTGACCGTGAGGCTGTGTTTATACAGCGTCATTTGGTCCAATTGCGAAAAGATTTCCCGGAGCTCAAAATCGTAATGGAGCACATCACAACCGAGGAGGCAGCTCAGTTCGTCCGTGCTGGGGACAAGTACTTGGGTGCGACTATCACCGCGCATCACCTACTCTACAACCGCAACGCCTTGTTCACGGGGGGTATTCGTCCACATTATTATTGCTTGCCCGTATTAAAGCGCGAGAAGCACCGTGTTGCATTGGTTGGAGCCGCAACCAGTGGCGACCCTAAATTTTTCCTAGGAACGGATAGTGCTCCACACGCTGCGCACCTTAAAGAACATGCAAGTGGTTGTGCAGGTTGTTATACAGCCTTCAGCGCAATGGAGCTTTATGCAGAGGCTTTTGAAGCGGTCAATGCCTTAGATCGTTTGGAGGCTTTTGCTAGTTTTAATGGAGCTGACTTTTATGGGCTTCCTCGTAATAAGGGCCGTATCACTCTAAGACGTGAGAGCTGTCAAATGCCCGAATCCTTAGCTTTTGGCCATGCCAAGTTGATACCGCTCAGAGCTGGAGAGGCTCTGCCTTGGCGTTTTGTTTCTTGAGTTTAGACTTTGAATTCATCTCAAACATAGACTGGAGCACTCCTTGGTTCGCCAGTTGGCAAGAGACGGGTCAATCTGTTGCCAAGGCACTGTGTCAAGGCGTTAAAAATAAGGATCTTGGAGCTGCCAATGCAAATACCTCCTCGCTGGCGGACGCTCTAAATAAGCACAAAGGCAAGTTGAGTTTAGATTTCATTGATCAAAGTAAACTCTCGAATCCCTTTACTTATGAGATTTTTGTTGAACAAAAAAAATGCATCCCAACTCGAGCCAATAGCCATGATTTTTTTAATGGACTGAGTTGGATAAAGTTTGCTAAAACAAAAACTGCAATGCTCAGCGTGCAAGCTAAAGAGGCAGGTCTTCATAAAGTGTTAAAAAGCCAACGCGGGCCAACCAGGGACGCGATGACCGTGTTTGATGAAAACGGAATACTCCTTCAAGCAGACGACCGGATTTGGCAGGCTTTGCAGAATAATGACTGGCAAAGCCTTTTCATAACGCACAGAGCGTTGTGGTCAGAGGCAAGGGTTTGGCTTTTTGGACACGCACTTTTAGAGAAATTACTTCACCCCAGAACTGCGATCACGGGTCACGTGCTGCAATTAAAAATACCCAAAGAGTTGAGGGAAAGCCAATTGGACGATTACTTAAGCAACAAAGTGGACGCTCTTAATTGGTGCGAAAAACCTTTTTGTCCGTTACCAGTCTTAGGAATTCCAGATTGGAGCGAAAGGAACACAGATCCAAAATTTTATTTAGATCGCACTGTTTTCAGGCATTAGTTATGTAAACATGAAGTAAATATTAAGCAATCATTTGGCATATTTATAGGTAAAAACTAAATAATCGTTTTCGGTATCTACTGAAGCAAATACCAGTAATGACTTAAATATGAAATAAAAGATTCATTATTTCGTAAAAAAATACGATTAGGATTGCAAATCTATCTATAACTTTATAAGTTCAACATGCTTAATTTATTAAAGCCCCTCAAAAAATTCTTACCCCTAGTGGGCTCAGTTCTCTTAATGTCATGTGGTGGTCAATCCCCCACCAATTACATTGTGCCGACAACGGCTCAGGTGGTTGACGGTCCCGTATCAGGAATTTCTTACTCCTGTGTGGCAAATTCAGGACAAACTCAAACCGGAGTCACTGATGCAAACGGAAACTTTCTCTATGCAGGTGGTACCTGTAAATTCTCAGTCGGTGCCGTTACTCTTGGCACAATCACATCACTTGCCTCTGACGCCAAAATCACACCGCACGACCTAGCCGGCGTGAGCAGAAGCAGTACCACCAGTGTTGCTGCAGCGGTGATTGGACAGTTCCTTCAAACCGCGGGTAACTCTAGCGCTAACGCAACTGTGGTCTCTGGTGCTTTATCAATTCCAACAGCAACAGCTACAGCTTTGTCCAACGTTTCGATTGATTTGAGCACAATCGTCAATGATGACTTGTCCTCACCTACTGACACTAGGTTGGCCGTAATTAGCAACTACCTTGGAGGGGCAACTAAGATACCGACTTTAGCTGCAGTCAAGTCCGGATTAACCTCTAATTACGCTGCCAACGGCGTATCCACCTCTGTTGGAGTTGCCTCCTCTGTGGCCACTCCCAATGTCATACGTATTATTGCTTTTAACGACGTACACGGAAACCTTGCTGCTTCTGACTCTAAGTCAACTTCGGTGATCGGAACTGCGGGTAGTACAACGGGTACTAAAGTAAGTACGGGCGGTATAGCCTACATGGGTGCATTGATTAAAAAGCTCCAATCTGTCAACTCCAACAACATCATCGTTGCAGCAGGAGATAACATTGGCGCTTCCCCTTACACATCAAACATTGCACACGATGAGCCCACTGTTGATTTGTTGAACCAAATTGGCCTGTCAGTTTCCTCAGTTGGTAACCACGAATTCGACAAAGGCGCAACCGAGTTAGCCAGGATTCAGGGCACAAACGGGAGCAGTACCTGTTATCCAACATCAGGTAACTTTGGTAAAGCAGGTGTCGATACTTGTTTGATGACCGGTAATACCTTTACAGGAGCAAATTGGACCTATCTAGCCGCTAACGTGACGAACGCCAGCGGTCAGACCATTTTTCCGGCCACCACTACAAAATCTTTCACAGTCAACGGCTCGACCTTCAAGGTGGGTTTCATCGGGCTGACATTTGTTAACACACCAACAGAAGTCAATCCCACCGGTGTTGCAGGTCTCACTTTCTCCGACGAGGCAACAGTAATTAACAGCGCCGCTGCAACCCTTAAATCAAACGGTGTCAACGCTGTAGTTGTTTTGATTCATCAAGGCGGTGCCACCACATCAACCGTATACGGCGACACGACTTGCCCAGGCTTTAACGGAGACATCATCCCGATTGTAAAAAAACTATCTGATAACGTTGACCTAGTAGTGAGTGGACATACTCATACAGATTACGTATGTCAATTACCAGTTGCATCAGGAAAAACTGTCACAGTCACTCAAAGTGGTTACTACACAACTGGTGTTACAGCGATCGACTTGCAACTCAACGCTGCCAACACAGCTGTATCTAAAGTTGTAGCCAGTAACATTCCAGTTATCAACGACACAAACACCACAGCTTACCCCAGTGGAATTGTTGCTCAGACTCCTACTCCAAGTTTGGTCACTGCAGTATCGAAATATGCAGCCCTTTCAGCAACAGCAGGTTCCGCAGTTGTGGGTAACATTACTGCCTCAGTTAACATCCAAGCCCCGCCAGCTGGTTGTGCAACCGCTAGCACTTGTGACTCCGGCAGCCGCAACAAAACTGTTGAGACACCAATGGGGGATCTCTCGGCAGACACAATGCTTGCAGCAATGCAGGGTTCATCTGTTGCAAAACCAGGTCAAATTGCATTTATTCAGTCAGGTGGCGTTCGCGTCAATTTGACATCCGTATCAGGAACTTACCCCGGAAGTATCAATTATGCAGGCCTATTTGCCACCAACCCGTTTCATGACACTCTTGTAGCCCTTGACTTTACGGGCCCTCAAATTTTGAGAATACTGGAGCAGCAGTGGGAGTGTCCCAACGGAGCCCCAGTTGTAAACGGCAGCAATGTGCCCGTGACGTGTGTCAATTCCGTCCTTGGAACCTCCGTTACAGGCCCGGCCTTTTACGCGCCGGGTGGTACAGGACAAATACTATTTCCGTCCACTGGATTTACCTATACTTGGGACTCCAGGCAACCCGCTGGCGCGCAACCAGGAATGGGAACGCGAGTTGTAGCGAGTTCAATGAAACTCAATGGTGTTGCTATTGATATGACCGGTAACACGACTTATCGAGTTGTAACAAACACTTACCTCTCTGCAGGAGGCGACAACTACACATATTTTGTGAACGGTAAAAACGCTGTACAAGGCGGGTTTGACATAGATGGATTGGTCAGTTATTTCGCCCCAACCTTGACGGGTACCGCTTACTCACCTTTGCCTGCCAACCGTGTAACCAAGCTAGATGCAAGTGGCAACGCTTGTGCGACTGGCACATGGAATTCATGCGGAAATCCCTGAAAATCTAGCACAAAAAAATGGGGCTAACACAGCCCCATTTTTTTTGAAAATTTTTAAAATATCCATATAAAGTTTTTGATGACAAATAAAAAAGTAACTGTAATCATTTTGATGATTTGCACGAACGTCGTTTTTTCTGCCCCCACGGACAAGTACCTGGAAATCAGTTCAAAATCAGGAATCTCATTGCGTGATAAATGTCAAAAATTAATGCACGATGATGCCGGAGAATACAAAATATGTGTAGATGAGTTTTTAAAAAAAATCAATTTAAAAACTGTCGATGACAAAGCCAAATACCTGGGTGCTAGCTACTATGCTTGGCTCGCATCAATGGCCAGCCGTAAAAATGGAATGCTCAATTCAGAATCTGTTGCTATTTATTACCTTAAGAAATTTAGACCCATTCAGCTCGAACTTAAAATATCAGACAATGATTTATGCAAAACCATTGAAGGCGATTGCGTAACTAGAAATGCGCAAATGATTGAGATGGAGAATAAAACTAAGTCTCCCTAATGGCCATAATTTTGTTAAAGCTTCTCAGCGAATTTAAATGTTGAGTCTCTGTGACATATTGACGGCAAATGACCTAGTTAGGCATAGTAGGGATCACAGTCCTTCCCTAGCAGTCGGTAGCGCCCAAGCAAAAGCTCGTAGAGGATGTCAGTGTGCAATCGATTTTGCGAGTTCCTCTGCCACTTTAAGTCCGTCCACTCCTGCGGACAAGATCCCTCCCGCATAACCCGCACCTTCACCAGCAGGGTAAAGACCCCTAAGCGCAGAGTTTTGAAGCGACTCATCACGATCAATCCTAAGCGGAGAAGAGGTCCTTGTCTCAATCCCTGTGAGCACCGCATCGGGTAGATCAAATCCCTTGATTTGAGCTCCGAAAGCGGGCAGTGCCTCCCTGAGTGCAAATGTGGCATATGAGGGTAAGGCGTCTGCTAAATCGGTCATCAAGACACCCGGCTTGTAGGAAGGAATAACCGATCCGAGACCCATAGACGCACGTCCCGCAACATAGTCTTCTATTCTTTGAGCGGGTGCGTTGTAGTTGCTACCCCCCATCACAAAAGCCCTAGATTCGAGCTCTCGTTGCAACACGATGCCAGCTAGCGGATGCACGTTATTTTGCGGCGAATTGCGTAATGGGGCGTTTGCCTTAAAGGCTTTAAAGGCTTTAAAGGATACGCCCAGATTTTTCTCGAAAAGCTCAGGACTCGTTGGGTAGTCCGAGGGCTCTATACCCACCACTAAGGCTGCGTTGGCATTGCGCTCGTTCCTGGAGTATTGGCTCATTCCGTTGGTGACGACCCGACCACTCTCTGAAGTGGCTGCAACCACGGTGCCCCCAGGACACATGCAAAAGCTATAAACAGCGCGTCCGTTGCTTGCATGGTGCACGAGTTTGTAGTCTGCAGCCCCAAGCAGTGGGTTGCCCGCGTGTCTGCCCCATCTCGCGCGGTCAATCAGCCCTTGGGGGTGCTCAACTCGAAAACCAATTGAGAAAGGTTTGGACTGCATTGCAACCCCTTGGTTGTAGAGCATCAAAAAAGTATCTCGCGCGCTATGCCCTAAGGCCATGATGACATGGTGTGTAAGCACCTCCCTCGTGAGACCCGTTTGCAGGTCACGTACGATCAGGCCTTTGACCTGTGAGGTCAAATCGGATTTATTTTCTTTATCAACGATTAAATCAACAACATGCTGCTGAAAGAGTACCTCTCCCCCCAATGCTTGAATTTGAGAACGTAAATTTTCAACTACTTTTACCAACTTGAAGGTCCCAATGTGGGGGTGCGCCGCGTACAAAATATCCTCAGGGGCACCTGCTTTGACGAACTCTTCAATGACCTTACGCCCTAAAAACCGTGGGTCTTTGATCTGACTGTAGAGCTTGCCGTCGGAGAAGGTACCTGCTCCGCCTTCACCAAACTGGACGTTGCTGTCTGTATTTAAGACCGATTTACGCCACAAACTCCAAGTGTCTTTGGTGCGCTCGCGCACCGCTTTGCCGCGCTCAAGCACAATCGGGCGAAGCCCCATTTGAGCCAAAGCGAGCGCTGCAAAAATACCGCAAGGCCCAAACCCAACAACAATTGGGCGAGGATTTTTGGAATCAAAATGGATTGCGCTTGGACGGCGAGTCTGAGTGATCTGATCAAACTGAGTTGGGCGGTCAAGTTGAACATCATCATCATCAACAACAACATCAATAAGAGGCAGTGGAGCATGCCAGCTCATGTCCGGAGTTTCTTGAACCCGAACGGCGCTAAATTTATCTTTGACTTTGGTATGTTTTAAAAAAGCGATGAGAGGCTTTTCTTTGTTTGTATCTTTTAATGCGATATCAAGAATAAAGACCACATAAATTTGTGCCTTACGCGCATCAAAGCTTCTTTTGAAAACTCGCCAATCATCAATTTGCTCAATTGAGGTGCCTAAAACCTCGCAAATCAGGGGCTCTAAATATGCGGGCCGTATTCCTTTGTCAGGGTGCTCGGCGAGCTCCGATGGGGTGGCTTCAAGTGGAAGTCTTAGTTCACTGATTCGAATCATTTACAAACTGGCTCGTGGCGATCGAGCAAAGTAGATATGTGACCATTATCCTTGATTTGTAAGTATTAAGTGGCTTTCATCGTCGCAATTGGCGATAATGAGCGTGTGAAGTTCGCTAGGCCGTCGCTGGTGCAAGGGTGGAAACGCCGCACTGGAGGAACGTCCGGACTGCAAAGGACAGCGCAGGAGGTAACGCCTCTCCACCGTGAGGTGAGGATTAGAGCAACAGAGACGAGTCAAAGTCTGGGGTAACTTGGGCTTTGGGTGAAACGGGCAATCTCTGCGCGCAGCAATACCGAATAGGCCAACGTTGATGTGGTCCGCGGAGTTGGCGGGTGGGTAGCATCGAGCCATGTGGGTGACCCATGGCCCAGAGGAATGACGGTCACGCGGGGGAAACCCCGTGCACAGAATCCGGCGTATCGGCGGACTTCACACTACGTTCTCAAGCGGCCGCTTTGCCTTAAATGCTCAACGTGAGCAAGCAAAGAGCGCATGGCAATCGGCCAGATGGAGGGCGCTACATCGTCATACGCTTTTTGTACCCAGTCATCCATCGTGCCGCTTAAGTCGTTTTGAATGGTTTGGAAGATTTTCTCTTCCCGGGTTAACCTGTGTTTGTGCAAGTTTTGCACAACTTCCAACGCACTTTTAGGACGACCCCAAAAATTACCCAGCACGTAGCCGTGAGCGGGAAAAATGAATTCAATTTTCTCGTCGATACAGAGTTTTTCAAGTTTCTCAAGTGAATTTAAGTAATCCCCCATATGACCGTCCGGTGGATCCACGATTGTTGTGCTTCCGTTCAAAATATGGTCCCCGCTAAAAAGAACCCCATCCTCTTCAAGCAGCAAACAGACATGATTGGCTGCGTGACCTGGTGTGAATACCACGCGAAGGGTGTGAGTGACCTCGAGTCCTGGGGCTTCACAGTGTAAGGTTAAACGCTGTGAATCAATCAACTCTTTATCCGGTGTAAATTGACTGTGCGCCCTCGCCGTAGAGTGTGAAGAC
>DAIUEA010000033.1:0-2692 GCA_036845365.1 Limnohabitans sp.
ATCAATTCAAACTCGAGGTGCTCGTGGCTTTGTGCCACTGCGGAGACAAATCTACCTTTCCCGCACCCAATGTCAAGCATCCTTTTGTGGATCGAGAAATCGTAAGCACTCAAAATCTCATCAATCACAAAATTTTGAGAAGCTGACATCAACTCTGAGTAACGTGCAAAAAGATCGGTGCTGTTAATAGGTTCACTGGCACCTAAACTTTGAGCATGAGCATGAGCATGAGCATCAGAATCTAAATCTGAGCCCGGCGTATGGGCTGAATTTGGGTCGCCCTTAAGTTTTGCATAAGGCCAGTACTCATTCATCTCTGGTTGAGTTTTTCGGCTAATGAGCCCAACTGTATCAACCATGTCTTTGTAGAGCACAGAGTTATGTTCAACCATGACCCTTATGCCCCCGTAAGCTATGACTGGCAACCCGAGTGGCCCGATACCGTAGCGCCCCGCCTGTCTGTGCTCGAGCAGACCGAGCGCGACAGCGGACAGGATGAGTGGCTCTAAATTTTTTTCTTCTAATTTTGTGTGTTGACTCAGCTCTGAGAGGGTGAGCGGCGAATCGTAAGCCGCGTCAAGCACGCCGCATTTTAAGCAGGTTAGCAATACTTGGAAGTTAACAAATCCGGCCATCAAATCAAATACCTGTTTGGTCCGTCGTACGGCAAACCAACGTGTAAAGACGTTGCTCACGCTCATGCGGTATACGGCTGGGGAGACCATCCATTGCTGGATTTTTTCTTGCACTCTTTGGGCAAAACTTTCACGACCCGAGTTTTGATTTGCAGGAGCTTGCACGCGTGCAGATGATGATCTTTGGCTGGAAACGGAGCTAGGGTTAGGGCTAGGGCCCGCGCTTGCGCCGGGGCTAGATCTGAGTGTGGGGACTT
The DNA here is from genome assembly GCA_036845365.1 of Limnohabitans sp. Taxonomy (GTDB): domain Bacteria; phylum Pseudomonadota; class Gammaproteobacteria; order Burkholderiales; family Burkholderiaceae_C; genus Limnohabitans. Next base: position 893 of record DAIUEA010000033.1, read on the forward strand.
GCAAATTAAATGTCATACCAAGTGTCCAACTCCGTCTTTGCTTAGTTTTGACATCTCAATGTAGCGTTGGTACTCAGGCTGAGGGACCAAGCGCTCAGACTCTTTGTAGATCATTTCTTGGAGGATGTGTCTGCCAGCGCAATGCGGGATTGACTTAGCGGCGTTTTCAATAAGTCGCTTAAACTGCGCATTCGCGCCCTCTAGTCCAAGCACTTGAGCGGCACTTGGGCGACCATGTTCAGCGTCTTGACCCACTGGCTTACCTAGAAGCTCTGCGTGCCCTATGACGTCCCTTATGTCGTCGGCAATCTGATACGCATCCCCCAAACTCTCACCAAGCTCTCTCCAGGGCGCTGGATTTGCCCCGGCAGCTATCGCGCCCATACAAGTAGCCGCAGTAAAGAGTGATCCAGTTTTTGCGCGTTGGTACTTCCACAGATCAACCTTTGATTCGCACTCCCAAGCTTGACCGGCAACAATACCGCTGGGGGCGCCGACCCCTTGGCTGAGCACGTGCATCATCTCGAGCAAGCGACAAGCGTGCTTGCGACTGATGGACTTGGCCGTGGACTGGTTGATCAACACTTGATACGCCATCACGATCAAAGCGTCTCCCGTCAAAAGTGCAACCGGCTCTGAAAACTCGACGTGAACGGTGGTTTTACCTCTGCGCAACTTTGCGTCGTCAAAACAAGGCATATCGTCATGAACCAGTGAGGCGCTGTGCATTAATTCAAGAGCTACCGCGCCTGCGTCGGTTATCTGTGGCGCATCCTCAGCGCTGACCATAGCCACAGCCATATACAGTTGCGGCCTGATCCGAGCTCCCCCTGGAAAGAGCGCATGACGCATCGCCGCTTTAAGCGTGGGCGGAGTGGAGTCACCCGTGACTTCATCAAAATGCCTTTGCATGGCGTTTTGTATTCTTTGCTCAATGTTCATCGTGCTCTCCTAAAATTGATTGCGTGCTTTGAGTACCGCTCAAGCGCAGCCTCTCGCTTTTTGAGCGCGGCACCACCGCTCTCGCCACTCTTTAGCTCATAAATTGACACAAAACGGCATAAATCGAAAAATCATGTAAACTACTATTGACAAATTTATATGTCAATGTAACATTACACTCAAATTTGTCAAGTTCTACGTTCAAAAAATATGCTCAGAACAAACCCTCAGCTCGCCCTGGCTTCAAATGGGACTATGGGATTTGCCTACAACGCCCTCTTGAGCTCAGCCAATACCGGACCTGTCCGTCACGGGCAGTTGCGAATGATTGAGCGCGGCTTTGACGCCCAACCCTGTGGGAGCCTTGAATGAGTGTCTTAGCAGTCGGGCTCAACCACCAAACTGCCCCTATCAACATCAGGGAACAATTTGCGTGGGCAGGAGACAGAATTAAAGATCACTTAGACGGCTTTCGCAGCCAGTTTGGTGACAAAACCGAAGCCGCATTGCTCTCAACTTGCAATAGAACCGAGATGTATTGCTCAATAAGTCCTGAGCACGTGGGGGATGCAAAAAAATGGTTTGCAAGCCTTGGAGGAGAGAACTTAAGTATTTGGGATACGCATGGATACGCCCTCGAGCATGAGAGCGCGGCCCGCCATGCATTTAGGGTGGCCAGTGGGTTGGACTCCATGGTGTTGGGTGAGCCCCAAATACTGGGGCAACTTAAAAACGCGGTCCAAACTGCCCGAGAAGCAGGTTACTTGGGTACCACTTTAAATCAGCTTTTTGATAGAAGCTTTACTGTCGCCAAAAAAGTACGAAGCTCAACTGAAATTGGCACTCACTCCATTAGCA
>DAIUEA010000033.1:2702-10585 GCA_036845365.1 Limnohabitans sp.
GGAGAAATGATTGAGCTGTGCATGACCCATTTTGCGGCCAAGAAGCCCAAAAAAATGTGCGTTGCCAATCGCAATTTTTTGAAAGGCCAAGAGTTGGCCGATAAGTTTAAGGGACATGCATTCCAGTTGAGCGAAATCGCTCAAAAACTTCATGAGTTTGATATCGTCATCAGCTGCACTGCAAGCGACATACCGCTCATTAAGCTGGAGTCCGTGGAAAGAGCGCTTAAAAAACGCAAAAATGTACCGATCTTCATGCTCGATTTAGCCGTGCCAAGGGACATCGAACCAAAGGTCAAAGAGCTTAAAAATGTCTATCTTTACACTGTTGATCATCTATCCAATATTGTTGAAAGTAACAAAGAAAATAGACTAGCCTCTGTAGCTAAGGCTGAGGGTATCATCGATGAGGGAGTCACAGGCTTTTTGAGTTGGCTTAATCAGCGAGATGATGTGCCGCTCATACAACGGCTTCATCAAAAGACTGACCAGTGGCGTGAGTTAGAGATCGCCAAGGCCAAAAAAATGATTGCCAAAGGAGAGGATATCCATCAAATTTTGGAGATGATGAGCAAAGGACTCACCCAAAAAATGCTTCACGGAGCAATGGCAGAACTACACTCTAAAGACCTCAACACGAGAGACAAAGCTCAGTACGCTATTGAGCATTTTTTCCTACAAGGCTGTAAGCGCCATACGGTTGAGTGAATGCGAAGCTGATGAATTGTTGATTCTTTAAAATACACAACACAAGTGGGCAACCAAATTACCTACTCAGAGTCAGCAAACGCAGGCCCTATCCACTCTGCTTAGACCTGCACTGAGGCCACATCAGCACATCAGCTCACTATCCCATTAGAGCATTGCCCATCTTTAGCACCTTTAGCACCTAAACTGGATGCCTCATTTTCCTCGAGTGCTCGTGCACCGTATCCACCAAAGCACAAACGTGATCAGGCGGTGTGTGCTGACTGATACCATGGCCCAAATTAAAGATATGCGTCGGCCCTTGCTGCGCTTTATCCGTATGAGGTGGCCCAAAACTATTTAAAACTCTCCTGACTTGCTCTGCAATTTGATGCGGAGAACTAAAAAGAACATTGGGGTCAATGTTTCCTTGGAGTGCTTTACCGGGCTGCCCCACGGCCCCACCCACCAAGTCTCGCGCACGCCCCAAATTCATTGTCCAGTCTAAACCCAAGACTTCACAATCAAAACCGCCCATCTCTTTTAGCCAAAGCCCTCCGCCCTTCGTAAAAACTATTCTGGGAATTTGAGCCCCAGCGCAACTTCTATCGAGTTGCGATAAAACTCGCTCCGTATAAGCCATACTGAACTCTTGAAACGCACCGTCCGCAAGCACCCCACCCCAGCTATCAAAGATCATCACCGCCTGAGCGCCGGCGCGAATTTGTTCATTCAAATACAAAGCGACTGAGTCTGCATTAATGGACAAAATTTTGTGCATCAAATCTGGGCGGCTGTACATCAATGTCTTCACATGGCGGTAATCATCCGAGCCCGCACCTTCAACCATATAACAAGCCAAAGTCCAGGGACTACCCGAAAAACCAATTAACGGAACCCTACCCTTTAAGGCACGTCTAATCGAGTTGACTGAATCAAATACATAACGCAATTTATTCATATCTGGCACACCCAGCTGAGCCACTGCAGCCTCATCGCGCACCGACTTTGCAAAACGAGGCCCCTCGCCTTGGGTGAACGTCAGCCCTAATCCCATCGCATCGGGCACAGTCAAAATGTCGGAGAACAAAATAGCCGCATCAAGTTTGTAACGCTCAAGGGGCTGAAGAGTGACTTCGGTTGCAAAGTCCACATTCGTTGCCAGCCCCATAAAGCTCCCTGCAACCGCTCGCGTTGCACAGTACTCAGGCAAATACCTCCCCGCTTGGCGCATCAACCACACAGGGGTATAGTCCGTGGCTTGCCTGAAGCAGGCCCTTAAGAACGTGTCGTTCTCTAAGGGTCGGAATGTTTGACCAACTTTATCTGTGTGCACTTGTGTACTCATAAGGATTATTTCTTGGGCTTAAGGCTTGGTTTGTTTTAAAAATTAATTAAGCGTTCATCTGACACAGCGCCATATTAATGTATCAACTATTTTACAAGATTAGTGTCTATACTTCTTGACGAAAATATTTTTTCACATAAACTAAACTTTCTATGACGAGCAGATGAGAATTTTTCATGGACGACAGCATATTTAAGTGGATTAAGGAATTACTCAAGCAAACTTTGCGAGTTAGGGTTGACCTCAATAGCAGAGTTATTGCTTTTGAAGGGTTCGCACCCAATCGACTCGGTTTCACCAACCCAGGCGTGCTTGAGTGCTGCTCAAACCTAGGCAGCGTTGATCTGAATCTAAATTTGCGATTAAGTTTGCCTCAAACGCGGACATGAACAAATCAAAATGGGGTATGACTTTTCAGTGGCCTGATAACTCTCGGCGAAAGATCAATTCATCAATCACTCAATACATGGAATAGATTCAATTGACTTTAAATTTTCCAGTTAACATTGAGGCAATTAAATCTAACCCCAATAGAGATAAAACCCAAACCTTCCCTAAAATTAACAGTTGTTCTAGTCATCATTTTTTAAACCTTCATTAATGAATACTTTCATGCAAGCACCTTTCCCCAGCAATCGTCCTCGTCGTCTAAGAAAAGACGATTTCACTCGTCGTCTAGTACGTGAGCATTCGCTAAGTGTGAACGATTTGATTTATCCAGTGTTTGTTCTTGAAGGAGAAAATAGGCGCGAACAGGTCAGCTCCATGCCAGGCGTTGAGCGCCTAAGCCTGGATCTCTTGCTACCCGTAGCTCAGCAGTGCGTTGAACTGGGCATCCCTGTTATGGCTCTTTTTCCAGTCATCAGCTCTCACCTCAAAACCCCGGATGGCAAAGAGGCCACAAACCCTAATGGTCTAATTCCGCACGTCGTAGCCACTTTGAAAAAGCATTTCCCTGATTTAGGCGTCATGACAGATGTCGCCCTTGACCCCTACACCAGTCACGGCCAAGACGGACTACTGGATGATAAGGGCTACATCTTAAATGATCCAACCCTTGCTGTACTCACCCAGCAGGCCTTGACCCAGGCACAAGCGGGCGTGGACATCGTTGCACCCAGCGATATGATGGACGGACGTATTGCCTCCATTAGAGGCAAGTTGGAGGCAAACGGGCTTATTCATACGCAGATCATGGCCTACAGTGCCAAATACGCAAGTGCTTTTTACGGCCCATTTAGAGACGCAGTTGGGTCTGCAAAAAATCTAGGTAAGAGCGATAAAAAAACCTATCAAATGGATCCTGGCAACACAGATGAGGCACTCAGGGAAGTAGCCTTAGATATCAGCGAGGGGGCAGACATGGTGATGGTCAAACCAGGAATGCCTTACTTGGATATAGTTCGCCGAGTTAAAGATACTTTTAAAGTACCTACCTTCGCCTACCAAGTCTCGGGAGAATATGCGATGCTCAAAGCGGCGGCTCTAAACGGTTGGCTTGACCATGACGCCGTGATGATGGAGAGTTTGCTTGCTTTTAAGCGAGCAGGAGCAGACGGCATACTGACTTATTTTGCAATCGACGCGGCAAAAAAAATCAGACAACTATAAAACCATTCAAACTCAACTTTCTATGTCTTTAAAGCTAACCATTGCAACCAGAGAGAGCAGACTTGCCCTGTGGCAGGCCAATCATGTTAAAGACTTATTGGAGTCTTTGGGCCACCAAGTTACACTTCTAGGCATGACAACCATGGGGGATCAAATTCTTGATAAACCTTTAAGTAAAGTTGGGGGTAAAGGGCTATTCATAAAAGAGCTGGAGACAGCGCTCGCTGATGGCTCAGCTGACCTGGCGGTGCACTCTCTTAAAGATGTCCCAATGGAGTTACCCGAAGGCTTCTCGTTGGCCTGTATCTTGACTCGTGAGGATCCAAGAGATTCTTGGGTTTCTAACGAGTATCCAACTCTTGAGAGCTTACCTCACGGCGCCGTGGTTGGAACCTCAAGCCTTAGACGCACAGTCCTAATTAATGCACTTAGACCTGACTTGGTGATTGAGCCCCTACGGGGCAATTTGGACACTCGCCTCAAAAAACTGGACGACGGGCACTACCAAGGCATCATCCTCGCAGCTGCGGGTTTAAAAAGACTGGGTTTGTCAAACAGAATCCGCAGTGTCTTTGGCCCCGAGGTGATGCTACCCGCCGCTGGTCAAGGGGCGATTGGTATCGAGATCAATTCAGATAGGGCTGAGGTTGCACAAGCTCTAAAGAGCCTCAATCACATTGAAACAACCGTAGCCGTCTACGCTGAACGTGCTGTAAGCAGAACCATGGGGGGGAGTTGCTCAATGCCCTTGGCCGCACACGCCACACTCAGCGAGGGTGTTTTATCCATCAATGCGGCCTGGGGGGATCATTTAAAGATGGACTCTAAACTGATCAATGCCAAAGATCAGTGTCCTATTGATTTACGGTTTACGAATGCAACCGAGTTTGAACATGTGTTAGACCAAGCAACTTCACTAGGTAACTTAGTTGCAAAAAATCTTATTGCTCAGGGCGCTCGTCCTGCCTAGAATTATTTTTTAATTTAATCACCTCACAGAGATTTCTGGAATTTCAAATGTGGATTGAACTTTTTGTGTTTCTCTTGGTCTTTGCGTTTGCTGCTCACCAGTTTTACGACTTGAAAAAAGAGAGGAAAAAAACAACTGAGCTTGACGAAAACTCAAAAGAGTCCAAAGAGTCAGAGCGGGTGCATTAAACGGGTGTATTGAGCGGGTGCATGAAATAGGACTAAAAGTGCCGTAAAAGCTCGTAAAACCAAATGTCACTTAACTCATTGGCTCTGCAACTCCTCGACTCTTTAATTCTTCAAGTGCCACAACTGCAATGTTCACACCTCTCTCCTCTTTCATTATCTGAGCCAAAGCTGACGCATTCTCTTGGTACTTCGAGTTCTTCAAGATTAGATTGATGTGCTTAATTAATTTGTTTTTAGTTAAATCTTTTCTTAGAATAAACCCGGGCGATACACCAATACGTTTTAACTCACTTCCCCAAAACGGTTGGTCCGCAATGTGAGCCACCACAATGCTGGGGCACCCACTTATTAAACTACTTTGACTGGTCCCAGCCCCCCCGTGGTGAATCACCATAGAGCAATAGGGGAACACCAAATCGTGTGGGCTTCTGGGGACAATTAAAACGTTCTCGCTGCAACTGAGGGTCTGCCCTACAGGCAAAGGTATCTGAAAGATGGCCCTGACACCTAACTCACGCACGGCCTCAGACCAAATCTCAAAGGCGTCCCTCCAAGACCTCTCATCGAGCGTAAACATGCTACCAAATGAGAAATATATGGGAGGCTCTTTGTCTTTTAAGAAAGCATTGACTTCAGGGCTAAGGCCTATTGAGTTTTGAGAGCCCTGATTGGTCTGATCTAATCCTGAGCCATTGAGAAATCCGCACACTTTGAAGTTTTTGGGCCATTTGAGTTGAGGTCGACAAATAGCAGAGCTCGCTGCGATTAAATTCAACGTTTGGTTGCACCACCCCTCAGTTAAAACGTCACCAATAGGGTCAAGGCTTTGCGAAGTCCTCAAGCGGTTAATCTGCTCGAGAAATATCTTATTTATCAACCGCTGAGCTAACTTCCACCACAAGGGTATTGACCAACTGCCCAAATTAACCGCTCCAAAGGGGGGTTGGTGAGTGTTGGGTAATATGTTGTGTATGGGGTAGAGGGTTGCAACTGGAATACCTGCAAGCTCCGCTGCAATTTGTGTTTGATAGCAAAATATATGACGCACCACCAAATCACTGCTTGCACACAACTCCTTAGCAGCTTCAAACATCGCAGCCTCAGCGGGATAGAGGAAATAACGATTGATGATTTTGAGTTGTGCCGCTGGATCTCGAAATGCTTTAAAAGCCTGGCCCATCTTATCTATGATATCAATGCTGGATAAATGTGGGTTCGGTGCATTGACTATCTCAAAACCATGCCTTAACGCAATACCTGAATAATCGCGCTCGGCGACTTCAGTGATGCAAAGCTTCACTTTGTGACCGGCTCTCACTAGACCTGCCGCTAAAGCTAAAAACGGTTGTATATCGCCCTCACTTCCCCAGGTCTGAAGTCCGACTCTCATATTAACTGCTCTGTTGATTGAATTTCATAGAAGTAAAAGCTAAAGCCATTGCAAGGCTATCGCAAGGGCTATGCTAAGGGTAGCATACACATGCAAACAAATGACGATCAATCTCAGAGGGGTGGGAATTTAGCAGTTCTTGTCCAAATAAAGGACCCGAGTAAATTCGACAGATGCTTGGATACTACGGTTTATCGGCATAGGTGGATTCAACTAATTTAACTAAAGCAAAAAGAGTTTGATTAATGGGCGTTGGGACGTTGTGTTTCTTTCCTAGCCGAACAACCATACCATTTAAATGATCGATCTCACTGAGCTTGAATCGTGCCATGTCTTGAGCAGTGGATGATTTTTGCTTACCCATCGTTTTAGAGATCTGTGCAACCGCCTGCATAAGTTCAGGCTCAGACAACGAAACACCTTCTGCGAGGGCCACGGCAATGACCTCTTTAATTAAAGCTGTCTGTGTTTCAAGTATGGATTCAATGCTTGCTATCTTATGATATTGAACCTGAGCTAGCCCTGAAATGGCGTTGTAGGCGCAATTGATTAATAATTTGGACCACTGCTCAACTCTCACATCAGCAGAGACTGTTACTGCTACGTTAGCTGTAGCAAATAGATTTACCAGTGTATCTAAGGTGTCTGTTGGCTTTTCAAGCCTGGGGCTTACAGAGGTTCCGATGACGAGCTCGCCCCGCCCATGATGTTTCACGTGTCCGGGCGCAGCAAGTTCAGTGGCCACGTAAACCACTGAAGGTATCACGGCTTGCGAAAGATGCGATTCGATGATGGATGCGTTTTCTACACCATTTTGCAAACTCATTATCAACGCATTGGGCGCCGCATGACTGGCAATTGATTGAGCTGTTGCAGCGGTATCCGTTGACTTAACGCAAAACAGTATTAAATCTGCACTTTTCATTGAAGATAATTCAGTACTTGCCGCCAACGCGATGATCTCATCTCGGCTCGCACCAGACAAGGTAAGTTTTAAACCGTTACGGGAAATAGCCTGAACGTGTGCAGGTCTACCAATCAGCGTTACTTTGTGCCCTGCTCGTGAAAGCATTGCTCCGTAAAAACTGCCTACCGCACCTGCTCCAACAACAGCAATGTGCTTGAAAGAATGAGTGTTCATATTAGGGTTTCTATAACTTTGACTTTAACTTTAACTGGGGTTATGTGATTAGGTCGAATTTTACAAAAATATTCCCCAAGTCTTATATCAAGAGTGCACTGTTTTTTTAGTGGAAGTGGGTTGCAACTAAACCCGGGGGAAGCTTCAATCACACGAAATTTCCACACGTTGCTAAGCTATTTATCGCTCGTTAGAAAAATAGCGAGTCTCTTAATGATGTGGTGTGCATGTACGCGTTGGCTTTAGAGCGATTAATTTAAGGGGAATGGGAGAGCTCAGTTGAGCACTCAATTTACTCAAGGTGAATCAAGGTGAATCAAGGTGAACTTAGAGTTTGGAGTACTTTTTATCGAATTCAGCCACCCAATCAAATCCCATCATTTGAGAGAATTTCTGGAAATCGTATAAGGGGGTTTCAACGTTGGAGCTTGACCCGTGTTTATTAAAGTGACTGTAAACGGACTCAAAAGCTGCACCTGCAGCGAGGAATGCAGTCGTTGGGAAAATGGCTAGTTTAAAACCGATCCTCTCCAAATCAGTTTTACTCA
>DAIUEA010000034.1:0-2912 GCA_036845365.1 Limnohabitans sp.
GGTCCTTTTTTTAAGGCAGATGACTTGCCAACCGATAAAGAATTGAGAGACAAGGTTTTGTTATCCATCATGGGTTCACCCGATAAGCGTCAAATTGACGGTCTTGGGGGGGCACATCCTTTAACCAGTAAAGTGGGCATCGTCAGCAAAAGCAATGCCGCAGGGGTTGATCTTGAATTCTTATTCGCTCAACTCCAACCCGAGAAAGACACAGTGGACACCACTCCAAATTGCGGAAACATGCTCGCAGCGGTTGTCCCCTTTGCGGTCGAGACCGGGATGATTACCCCGCAAAGCGACACAACCACGTGTAGGGTGCTGACGTTGAACACGGGCATGCTCAGTGACATCACAGTGCAGACACCAAAGAGCACGGATTGTGAAACTCGTTTTGTGAATTATGAGGGTGAGGCTCGAATAGATGGAGCGCCGGGCACGTCTGCTGCCATTACGATTAATTTTTTGGATACAGCAGGCTCTGTTTGCGCCAGTCTTTTACCGACAGGGAAAGTTTTAGATACTCTGTTAGTCGTCCCCACTTCAGAGCTCTCAGGTTTTGAGCCCTTCAGTGTCAACATAACTTGTATTGATAACGGCATGCCACTTGTTATATTCAAAGCAAGTGATCTGGGTAGAACTGGGGCCGAGAGTGTTGCACAATTGAATGCCGATACCGCGCTTAAAACTAAAATCGAAGCCCTAAGACTGCAGGCCTCGCTACTTATGGGGCTTGGAGATGTGAGGCATAAAAATTATCCCAAAATGACGCTCATTGCACCCCCCCTTGGTGGGGGCAGTTTAAGCACTAGGAGTTTTATCCCCCACGTTTGCCACGACGCTATTGGGGTACTTGCCGCGGTGACTGTGGGGACAGCATGCGTTCTCAAGGGATCTGTTTGTGAGGGTGTGGCTCAAATAGGTGGTGGCGATAAGGTTGAAGTTTGTGTGGAGCATCCAACGGGAGAGTTTAGTGTGGAGCTAGGCATTGACCCCAGTAACTCGCAAAACGTCACGCGCGCCGCCCTGCTTAGAACAGCCCGGCTTATTATGAGGGGTGAGGCAATGGTGCCCGCCTCTTTAATGAAAGCTTGAAAAAAGATTTGAAATAATTAACCAGTAACATGAGAGTACTTAAAGAAAGGATTCATTATGAGTTTAGAGCGTCCCTTAATCATTGACGTGCATGGTCACTACACGACAGCCCCAAAGGAGTTGGACAATTGGCGCAATTTGCAAATTGCCAGCTTGCAAGATCCAAGCGTTAAGCCAGATCCCAAGAGCCTCAAAATCTCCGACGAAGCGCTCAAGGAGTCCATTGAAAAAAACCAGCTCAAACTCATGAAAGAGCGCGGAAGTGACCTAACAATTTTTAGTCCCCGAGCAAGCTTCATGGCCCATCACATTGGAGACTTCGAGACGTCCAGCACCTGGGCCTCCATTTGCAATGAGCTTTGCGCGCGAGTGGCGTCCCTTTTCCCGGATCACTTTATAGGCGCTGCGATGCTGCCCCAATCCCCCGGTGTAGACCCAAAGACCTGCATCCCAGAGCTCGTTAAGTGTGTAGAAGAATACGGATTCGTAGGTATCAATTTGAATCCGGATCCGTCCGGTGGGCACTGGACAAGCCCCCCCCTGGGAGATCCTCATTGGTACCCCATTTATGAGAAGATGGTGGAGTACGATATTCCTGCCATGATCCACGTGAGCACAAGTTGTAACGCCTGTTTTCACACCACTGGTGCACACTACTTGAACGCAGATACAACGGCATTTATGCAGTGCCTAACCTCCGATTTATTTAAACACTTTCCCACCCTTAAATTTTTAATCCCACACGGAGGCGGAGCAGTGCCCTACCACTGGGGGAGATTTAGGGGGTTGGCGCAGGAGATGAAACTGCCCCTTCTCAAAGAGCACTTGCTCAAGAACATATTCTTTGATACCTGTGTCTATCATCAACCTGGTATAGACTTATTGACCAAAGTGATCCCAACTGAGAATATTTTGTTTGCCTCTGAGATGATTGGCGCTGTAAAGGGGGTGGATCCAGAGACGGGCCATTACTATGATGACACCAAACGCTACATCGAATCATCTACTCAGCTCAATCAGCAGCAAAAATACCAAATTTACGAGGGCAATGCCCGCCGAGTTTTTAAACGATTGGACAATGCCTTAAAAGCCAAAGGAATGTAATTATGATGACACTGGGAGTAGTTAAAAGAAATATTGAGCGTGCCGATCCAAACGCAGTGACCGAACTGGCCAATTTCGGCGTAGCCACTGTTCACGAGGCGATGGGGCGTGTTGGATTGATGCAAACTTATATGCGACCCATTTATTCTGGAACACTGATCGCGGGTCCAGCGGTTACGGTGCTCTTACACCCAGGGGACAATTGGATGATGCACGTTGTGGCTGAGCAAATCAGACCCGGGGATATCGTTGTAGCGGCTCTGTCCGCAGAAAATTGTGACGGTTTTTTTGGCGATTTGTTGGCCACTTCCTTTAAAGCTCGCGGGGCAAAGGCGCTCATCATTGATGCAGGTGTTCGCGATGTTAGGGAGTTGACCGCCATGGGCTTTCCGGTGTGGAGCAAAGGCATCAGTGCCAAAGGCACCATCAAGTCCACCCTTGGATCCGTGAACATACCCGTTGTGTGCGCCGGCGCACTGGTCAACCCAGGCGATGTCATCGTGGCAGATGATGACGGAGTCGTAGTGGTGCCCAAGGAGTGGGCGCAAAAGACTGCCCAAGCAGCAGCTGCTCGAGAGGCCAACGAGGGCGAGAAAAGAGCTAAGCTTGCGGCAGGTGTTTTAGGTATCGATATGTACAACATGCGTGCACCACTTGAGCAAGCGGGTTTGAAGTACATTGATTGAACATAAGAAACTTGCCCTCTACTCCCTCTA
>DAIUEA010000034.1:3012-5147 GCA_036845365.1 Limnohabitans sp.
CTCCCTATACTCCCTATACTCCCTATACTCCCTATACTCCCTATACTCCCTATACTCCCTATACGTTTGCTGGACAGCCCCTATGTAGGGTTCATATAAATTCATAAAATTAATTAAATGACTGATTTCATCAAAACTCCCGGTTGGCTTGATTGGTTCACCGGTCCAAGTAAACCCCGCTTTAAATTGCCTGCTGGCTCTGTGGATGCTCACTGCCATGTGTTCGGTCCCGGCGCAGAGTTTCCCTACGCACCGGAGCGCAAATACACCCCTTGTGACGCTTCTAAGGAGCAACTCTTCGCGCTCAGAGATCACTTGGGGTTTGATAAAAATGTGGTCGTTCAAGCCACCTGCCACGGCGCAGACAACAGAGCCTTGATAGACGCACTTTTACACTCAAAAGGTAAGGCCAGGGGGGTTGCCACTGTTCGCAAAAATATAAGCGATGATGAAATTCAGTACATGCATGACGCCGGCGTTAGGGGCGTGCGATTTAATTTTGTCAAAAGGTTGGTGGACTTCACCCCTAAAGAGGATTTGCAAGAAATTGCGTCTCGAATAGCTCACTGGGGTTGGCATGTCGTTATTTATTTTGAAGCCGTTGATTTACCAGAGCTTTGGGACTTCTTTAGTCAGTTACCTACCCCTGTGGTTGTGGATCACATGGGCAGGCCCGATGTCAGTAAGCCAATTGATAGCGCAGAGTTTGCTTTGTTTGAGCGTTTCATGTTGGAGCACGAAAATGTGTGGAGCAAGGTTACTTGTCCTGAACGTTTGTCCGTGAAAGGCCCTAAAGCCTTAGACGGCCAAGAGCGTCCCTACCTTGATGTGATCCCTTTTGCAAAACGAATAGTTGAGAAGTATCCGTCCCGTGTGCTTTGGGGCACCGATTGGCCCCACCCTAATTTAAAAGATCATATGCCGGACGATGGTTTGTTGGTCGACTTTATTCCCCATATTGCGACCACACCGGAGCTTCAAAAAATGTTGTTGGTGGACAATCCAACGCGTCTTTATTGGCCAGAATTGCGGACAAATTAAAGAACACTTTAACAGAAAAGAGAAAAACGATGTCGTTAGATAAACCTTACCTGGATGTCCCTGGGACTACTATTTTTGATACCGAGCAGTCCCGAAAGGGTTACTGGCTCAATCAATTTTGCATGTCACTCATGAAGGCCTCTAACCGAGAAAGGTTTAAGTCCAATGAGCGCGCCTATCTAGATGAATGGAGCATGACGGAGGAGCAAAAGTTGGCCGTCCTGGCTAGAGACTTGAACTGGTGTATTTCGTTGGGTGGGAACATATACTTTCTAGCCAAAATAGGTGCAACCGACGGTAAGAGTTTTCAACAAATGGCGGGTAGTATGACTGGGATGACTGAGGAGGAGTACCGAGCCATGATGCTGGGAGGTGGGCGCTCAGTTATAGGGAATCGCTTTTTGGGTGAAGACGGAGACGCTCAACCCCAAAATCAACCCCAGGGCGCAGCTGGTAAAGGGGCGAAATCGGTGAATTGACCTAGACGGGTGTTGAGGGCAAGTCGCCGCACCCCTAGAGACCAACGCATTGCCGCTCACTTTGCCCCAACAAGACATTAATCTAACTTATTAAGTAAGCCTATATAACCCCATACTGTTATCTCTCATAAATGGAACACTAACAATGGCACACATTTCTGCAACCGTATTTACCTCCCACGTACCAGCCATAGGCGCTGCAATCGACTTGGGCAAAACCCATGAACCTTATTGGGCCCCTCTTTTCAAGGGCTATGAGTCCTCCAAGGAGTGGTTTGCTCAGGAAAAGCCGGATGTCATTTTTCTCGTTTTCAACGATCATGCGACTGCATTTAGTTTGGAGATGATTCCAACCTTTGCGATTGGGACAGCTGATGAGTTCCTACCCGCTGATGAGGGTTGGGGTCCAAGGCCGGTGCCAACTGTCATGGGGCATTCCAAGTTGGCTTCACACATTGCGCACTCTGTGATTCAAGATGATTTTGATCTCACCATTGTGAATAAGATGGATGTGGATCACGGGCTAACCGTTCCCCTGTCCTTAATGTGTGGACAGCCAAAAGCGTGGCCTTGCCCTGTCATCCCGTTTGCAGTCAATGTGGTCCAGTACCCAAT
>DAIUEA010000034.1:5157-9433 GCA_036845365.1 Limnohabitans sp.
TACCCAATCCCGTCTGGCAAAAGATGCTTTGAGTTGGGTAAGGCGATAGGGCGTGCAATTGAGAGTTTTCCAGAAGATTTGAATGTTCAGATCTGGGGTACCGGGGGGATGAGTCATCAGCTGCAAGGCCCCAGAGCAGGATTAATCAATAAAGAGTTTGATAATGCTTTCTTGGACAGGCTGATTGAGGACCCTGCTGGGTTGGCAACCGTGCCCCACATAGACTACGTCAGAGATGCGGGTTCTGAGGGGATTGAGCTGGTGATGTGGCTGATTGCAAGGGGCGCGATGAGCGACGTCAAAGATGCTTCAAAGAGCGGGGTAAATGCTTCCAAAGCACCTGTGGTTAAGAAGCGGTTTTATCATGTGCCTGCGTCCAATACGGCGGTGGGCCATTTAATTTTGGAGAATATTTGATGAGTAAGACAATTAAAGTTGCCTTGGCAGGTGCAGGTGCATTTGGCATCAAGCACCTTGACGGTATTAAAAATATTGACAATGTGCAGGTCGTCTCTCTTGTGGGGCGCGAGTTGGCTAAGACCTCAGAAATCGCAAAAAAGTACGGTATCGAGCACGTAAGCACCGATCTTCAAGATAGTTTAAATTTAAGCGAAGTAGATGCCGTCATTTTGTGCACTCCAACCCAAATGCACGCCGAACAGGCGCGGGCTTGTATGAACGCGGGCAAGCACGTGCAAGTTGAAATACCTATGGCAGATTCAATCGCAGATGCACAGTCCCTTGTTGAATTACAAAAGAAAACGGGATTGGTTGCGATGTGTGGGCACACAAGACGCTTTAATCCGAGTCATCAATATGTACATCAAAAAATTAAAGCAGGGGAGTTCCATATTCAGCAAATGGATGTACAAACTTACTTCTTTAGGCGCACCAACATGAATGCGCTTGGGCAACCTAGGAGCTGGACGGATCATCTACTGTGGCACCACGCCGCTCACACGGTGGATCTGTTTGCCTACCAAGCGGGAAGTCCGATCGTGAAAGCCAACGCTGTTCAAGGCCCCATTCATCCCACTTTAGGCATAGCCATGGATATGTCCATTCAGTTGAAAGCGGCCAATGGAGCTATTTGCACCTTGAGTCTAAGTTTTAACAATGACGGACCCCTTGGAACCTTCTTTCGCTACATCGGCGACACTGGCACCTACATTGCTCGTTATGACGATTTGTTTACCGGCAAAGAGGAACCCGTTGATGTCTCTAAAGTCGATGTATCGATGAACGGGATTGAGCTCCAAGACCGAGAGTTTTTCGCCGCAATCGCAGATAAGAGAGAGCCCAACTCAAGCGTCGCTCAGGTGTTTAATTGCTACAAGGTTCTCCACGATTTAGAGCAACAACTCATTTAGCGGTCAAACTTTTACGCATTTGAGGGCAAAGAAGTTTGAGATTTTAAATTTTTTAAAAGCGAGTCATTTACTATGCAGCAGCGTCAATTAGGTCCGTTTAAAGTTGGAGCAATAGGCTTGGGGTGTATGAACTTTTGTCATGCTTACTCTGGTCCCTTATCAGAGGCGCAGACAGAGCGTCTTTTATTGGGTGCGCTAGACCTTGGTGTGACTCACTTTGATACTGCTGCTCTTTACGGTTTTGGTGCCAGTGAGCGGATGGTGGGAAATATTTTGTCCAAGCATAGGAGCCAATTTACCCTTGCCAGTAAATGCGGAATGCAAGGGGTTGATAAAAGAGGGGATGGTGTGCTGGTAAGGGTGATTGACGGCAAACCTGAGACGATTAAGAAAACCTGTGAAGACGCTCTTCAAAGGCTTAAAACGGATGTGATTGATTTGTATTACCTGCACCGCTGGGATAAGCAAGTCCCTATCGAAGAGAGTGTGGGGGCTCTTAGCGATTTGGTTAGAGAGGGGAAAATACAAACCATCGGTTTATCTGAGGTATCCGGCCTAACTCTTCGTAAGGCTTACGCTGTCCACCCTATTGCAGCGGTTCAGACTGAATACTCTTTATGGACCCGAAACCCAGAGATTGAGCTTCTCAGTGTTTGTAAAGAGCTCTCAGTTAGCTTTGTCGCATTTAGCCCCGTTGCACGGGGCTTTCTATCTGGAGCCCTTAACGATGTGAGCAACTTGGGGGAGAAGGATATTCGCAAAACTATGCCTCGCTTCTCAGTTGAAAATTACAGTAAAAACATTCGTTTATTGAGCGAGTATAAAAAATTTGCCTCCAATAGGGGTTTAACTCCTGCTCAAGTTGCACTTGGTTGGCTTTTAAATAAAGGAGAAAATATTTTACCGATACCCGGTACGCAAAGTCTGGAGCACTTAAGAGAGAACTGTGCAGCTGACTCAGTCAAGTTCTCCAAAGACGAAATGACAGAGCTGGATCTTCTAATTAATCACAAAAATGTGATTGGACACAGATACAACGAACAAGCTAGGTCAGAAGTAGATACAGAGGACTTTGCCTGAGCGCGGACGGGGTTTGGACAGAGAGATCTAAAAAGAGAATGCAATTAACCTGATAACGGACAAAATTTTTAATTCAGTGTTTCAAAATCACCTTAAAGGGTGAGGTGAATTAAAAAGCTCAGGTATCAGTTATGAAAAATAGTAAGTAAGCCCACTATAGGGAAAGGGTCAGGGAAAGTGATAGGGACGGGAACAGATCTTGTATTATTTAATGAGCAAGAGCTTTAGACATTAATTTTGATACTTTATCAAAATATTTATTGGCTTTTGCGGAGGGCACCAAATACTTCGTCCTACGGTTTGCTCCTTCGAATGTAAATTCAATCCAACCCAGTATTCGAAGCTCATCCAATTTACGGTGGATAGTTGCTGGGGAAGCGATTGAGGACAATTCCATGCATTCAGTGACGGTTAAAGTCTGCTGTTTGCCGTATTGAATAGTAATCGTTTCGAGCAGTTTTTCAGCGGTCGAGTCTAATTTATCTCCGAGTTCTTTTGCCTGAAGAGTTTGCAGGAGAGTTAAAAAACGAACGTAAATGTCTTTGGAATTCATAGTAGGTTCAAAAATATTTTAGAAAATTATATCATTGATGATTAAGATGTTTTAAGAGTTTTTTAGCCAAACGTTTGCAAGTAATCACAAAAAGGATTTCGGCTTTTCTGAGGTTACTTATGTTTAAATGATTAAACATTTAATTATGGCCAACTGCCTATCCACGGGATAAGGCAGTGGGGCGTTTAGATCAAAATAAAAAATTGATCTTAATTCGACCTTAAAGCGTATCAATAAAGCTACGTAACTTGTCTGATCTGGAGGGGTGTTTGAGCTTGCGTAGAGCCTTAGCCTCAATCTGTCTGATTCGCTCACGAGTCACATCAAACTGTTTGCCTACCTCCTCTAAAGTGTGGTCCGTGCTCATTTCGATGCCAAATCGCATGCGCAACACTTTAGCTTCCCTTGGGGTAAGTCCGTCCAAGATTTCTTTGACCACATCTCTTAGTCCAGCTTGCATCGCGGCTTCTAAAGGCGCTGTGTTTGCTGAGTCCTCGATAAAGTCTCCCAAATGAGAGTCATCATCATCTCCGATTGGAGTTTCCATGGAGATAGGCTCTTTGGCGATCTTCATGATTTTGCGGACCTTATCCTCAGGCATTTCCATTTTCTCGGCCAAGACGGAAGCATCTGGTTCGAAACCAAACTCCTGTAGATGCTGACGAGAGATTCTGTTCATTTTATTGATCGTCTCAATCATGTGAACTGGAATACGAATGGTCCTTGCTTGATCGGCAATGGAGCGAGTAATCGCTTGTCGGATCCACCAGGTCGCATAAGTTGAAAACTTGTAACCTCGACGATATTCAAACTTATCAACCGCTTTCATTAGACCAATATTTCCTTCTTGAATCAGATCTAAAAACTGCAATCCGCGATTGGTGTATTTCTTGGCAATTGAGATAACGAGGCGCAGGTTGGCCTCAATCATCTCTTTCTTCGCGTTGCGAGAAGCTGCCTCACCCTCATTCATCCGCTTGTTAATGCTCTTTAGCTCGTTTAAGGGAACAACGACTCGGGTTTGAAGATCAATTAATTTTTGTTGTAACTCTTGGATTGCAGGAATGTTGCGGGTCATCGTCACAGACCAAGGCTTACCGGCCGTAGATTGTTTTTCCACCCACCTCAGGTTGAGTAAATTGGCTGGAAATTCCTTGATAAAGATATCTTGCGGCATTGCGCATTTATCAACAACAATTCTGCGAAGCTGGCGCTCTTTCTTTCGCATATCGTCAACCTGGCTTCTGACCAAGTCACACAGTTTTTCGATTGT
>DAIUEA010000034.1:9443-10578 GCA_036845365.1 Limnohabitans sp.
CTCATCACTTAGAGCTTTTTGTGCCTTTGAGTAATTGGGCGTTCCCCAACCTTCTTTTTCATAAACTTTATGGACTTTATCAAAGAGGATAGTGATGATGTCAAATCGTTTAATGGCTTCACGTTTGAGCTCTTCTAGTTTTTTGGTGAGTGCTTTGCTACCGCCTTTGCCGTCATCATCATCTGAGTCATCGAATTCGTCAAAATCTTCCTCTGCAACGTAGTCATCTGCTTCGTCGGCGTTGCTAAACCCGTCAACTACGCTTGAGATAACAACTTTTCCCTCAGCAATATCGTCTTTAAGTCGCAGTATCTCTGCAATAGTGGAGGGTGACTCACTTATGGCCTTCATCATGGCCATTAAGCCGCCTTCAATACGTTTTGCAATTTCGATCTCGCCTTCACGAGTCAAAAGCTCTACGGTTCCCATCTCACGCATGTACATGCGAACTGGGTCCGTGGTACGTCCAAACTCACTGTCAACGGTTGACAGTGCTGCCTCAGCCTCTTCCTCCGCCTCTTCCTCTGTGGCTGTAGTGGGCCCAGTGTTGGTCAAAAGAAGTGTTTCAGCATCGGGAGTTTGTTCGTACACTGCCACGCCCATGTCATTCAACATGGAGATCACAATCTCAAGAGTTTCAGCATCCACCAATTTGTCGGGCAGGTGATCTGATATCTCACCGTGTGTCAAATAACCTCGAGTCTTGCCAAGTTTAATTAATGTTTTGAGCCTTTGGCGACGCTTGGCCAGGTCTTCCTCAGAGAGTACAGCCTCATCCAAACCAAATTCTTTCATCAAAGCGCGCTCTTTGGCTTTGCTGATTTTCATGCGAAGTGGCTTGACCTTTTCCGTGCTGACATCGACATTCGCATCATCGGCAAACTCAGTCTCTGCTTCAATTTCGATTTCCTCTTCTAAAACGGGATCAAGCACCTTTGGCTCTTTCCCTTTTTTAGCAGATGGCTTAACACTCACCGTTTTAGTCGTAGACGGTTTAGAGTCCGCAATTTTGGGTGCGGTTTTTTTTGCAGTGTCGGTTTTTGCAGAAGACGGTTTTGGCGCTACAGCTTTTGAAGAGTTTGTTTTTACAAGGGGAGTCTTCGCTTGCAGCGGTTTAGTTG
The DNA here is from genome assembly GCA_036845365.1 of Limnohabitans sp. Lineage (GTDB taxonomy): Bacteria > Pseudomonadota > Gammaproteobacteria > Burkholderiales > Burkholderiaceae_C > Limnohabitans. Next base: position 10,565 of record DAIUEA010000034.1, read on the forward strand.
CTGAGGCTTTAGGG
>DAIUEA010000035.1:0-10455 GCA_036845365.1 Limnohabitans sp.
CCTCCCACAACGTCTTAAGGTTGTCAATGGCCTTCACTTCAGGCTCCTCTTCGCAATCACAATTGCAGTCGTGCTCTGATTCGGCTCAACCGAGGGCGAAGGATACAAACTGACAGACAATATGTCAGGATTGCAAATACCCGCTTCGCATCCAAACTCGGTTTCCTGTAAAACTATCCTTACTTTAAGCGGATTGAACACTTTATAAACCCAGATATCGTTTTGTTGTGAAGATAGTTTTTTCTCAACCGTTAAGATAAAACCGTTTTTAGTAATCGGTTTCAAATTAATCTCTGTCTCTGAGTAACCTGCGGGTACACCGCCCTTGGCCGTAATCTCCTGCAAATATTGCATGGTCTCAATGAAGCTTTGATTCTTGGTCGGGTTAACTAAAGCGAGCGTTTTGGTTTGAGGCGTTACATCGTCAATCAATATAGTTTGAGACGCTAAGCTCAGTTTGGGAATCAATTGCAGTCCAATGACAGAATTGGTGTCCGTATTCTCAAAAAACATTTGCACCGGGTGAGGGTCTTTTTTAAAGGAGAAGTAAACATTGTTTGAATTCTCAGACTTGTCCACACTCATGTCCCCAGAAGAAATCACTTTGGGGTTATTAAAGGGGAGTTGGATACGGTTGATCTCTGTTGAACTCACGTAAACCGTTTGAGTCCCCCCGTTGTTCATTTGGATGCGCCGAGCCCTATTGGGATCGAGTGCGTTTAAGGACTCTCCCTCCAAGCGCATGACACCGGGTAGGATCACTTCTTTAGAAATAGTCTCTTTAACAGAGACGTCTGGGTGCAGGTCCTTGCTATCAAAGATGGGAGGTCGGAATTTGGGTTTAGAGGCTTTGTTTCTCATGGTGCGTGCCTCCTCAAATGCGACAGGTTGAGCCTGGAGCTGCGAAGAAGCATTTGAGTTCAAGGACTGGGCCACTGACAAAGGAGCCCATAAAGCCTGAGCCACAACAAGAAGTCCAGTAGGTAGGATGAATTTACTTGTGATCACTGGTTTGTCCTTTTAAATAGTCTGCGTTATGCGCGCGGTCGCCTTCGTAGGTCAGTACCTCATCAACCCATAGCCTGTAGTTCTGGATGTGGGCGGTGTACTCAAAGACGTACTGTTGCGCACTATCTTTAGCAGCGTTAACGGTGTGCAAATCACCTATGACAAAGTGTTTATTGATAAGAGGGTCGTATTCATATTTTTTGAGTACAAAATAATAGCTCCCCAGCTCCCGTTGAGCGATTAGCTGAGCTACACGAACATCAATATCACGTTCAATCTTGGTGTAGCTGGCAGGGCTTAAATACATTCCTAAGAGCTTCTTTTGGTACTGAGCGTTGTCTGGGTTGATCTCAACCACAGAGCTCGTTACCGTTAAAAGCGTTGCCTCTTGAGAGGCCTTATCCATATAAGAGCGCTCAAGGTAGGCGTTATCCGGCATACCGGGGGTCTGCACAATGAGGATTTCAGACTGCATGACCATTTTCACCAGCGCCAAAAGTAAACACCCGCCCAGTATCAGCACAGTCAAGCCTAGCTTTTTATTTTGAGCGGATAGTTCGGAGATTGATTCGTTGCGTTTATTAAAGTCCATCTTCTCTCATTCTTAGTAATTCCGCCCATCTATTCAAATGATTAGCGTGACGTTTTCAAGAAAAGGCGATACTTTACTTGCTTGAATATATTAATAGCATAGTATATTAAGTTTGCTTTAAGTAGATTTACAGGAAATAAATATGAGAACTTGCATTTAAAACAACTAAAACTATTTTCTGTGTCGGGTCTCTATCTTTAACTCTTGACATTAGCTCTAAACTCAGGCCCCTGAATCTAGTCCTTTGCTCTATTTTCTAAATTCTCCCCCCTCATACCTTCACCGGTCTTTACTTTTAAGCTTAAAAGAACATTTGATGCCTAGGTGCTGTGAGTTTGAGTGCCTAAAACCAAGTAAAAATAAAAGTGGAAAGACTTATTTATTAAATCAACCCCTTCAGATTAAAGAGTGCGGGCAGACATTCCTGTTTTGTTAAGATAAAGGGTCTAAATCTAATCACCCAAAATGGAAAGCTTTACAAAAATGTTGCCAGAAATGAATCACAGAGTAATTCGTACCTTAGGATTTTTTGTCTTGGTTTTTCTAAATGCACCCGCACAAGGGGCTAGCTATGACTGCTCCGCAAACAACACCGCCATAGAGGCTATGATTTGCAAGGACGCAAATCTTTCTAAAAAAGACAGTGACATGGCCGCTATCTATAAGGAATTACTGGGGCGAGAGTTACTAGCTGAAACCAGGAAAGGTCTCACTTTATCTCAACGAGATTGGCTTAAGAAAAGGAACGCATGTAAGGTCGTTTCTTGCTTAAATGATATTTACGATGAACGGATTGATTACCTCTCTACGTCTGCGCTAACGCCTGTCAAAGTTGCGGTGACTCCCCCAGTGTGCGCCGACACCTTCATCAGCAAAATCGCCTACCGGCTGGAGGGTGAAGATGCAGCGAGCAGCGGCTCCAGTGTCACCTATCAAAACGGTCTCTATGGTGTCTCTTATGACTACGTTCCTGCAATTTCAAAAAGATCAAAGGTCAATGATCCCGTAAAGGTCTGTCTTATCTCCAAATACGCCAACTGTCCCAAAAACGACGAGCGCGGGAAAACCTACCGGACTACAAACCTTCGCACCTTAGAGACGTGGGAATTAGATGATTCCTCTCACATGTGTGGCGGTGCTTGAGCGTTGATGAGCATGCTTATAAAAGAGTCAAAGGTACAAAAAATATAAAAAGGCATGTTTAACGTTCAGCCCAACAACTTTTAAATTACGGCTCAATAACCGATTAAGAAAGAAATTCTGGCTGTTGACATATTCCTTGCGCGAGTTGCGATTTAACTTTTCTGGGGTCTTGGAACTTTGCAAACCTGTATTACACTCATGAAACAATTTTTTACAAGTCTAAGGAGCTAGATTATGAGCCAAAGCGTTAGCCTCCAAGTGAACGGTAAACCCGTTCAATTACATTTTGAAGATCCAAACATGCCCTTACTTTACGCCTTGCGTGATGAGCTAGGATTAAAAGGGCCAAGGTTTGGTTGCGGCTTAGGTCAATGTGGTAGTTGTACGGTGCATATCAACGGCAACGCAGTTCGCTCCTGTGTCTATCCAGTTAAAGAAGTTAAGGGGGCAAAGATTACAACGCTTGAAGGATTGGGTAGCTCAGATAATCCAAACTTACTCCAAAAAGCTTTCATCGACGAGCAAGCCGCCCAGTGCGGCTACTGCATCAACGGTATGGTGATGCAAGCCTCAGCGCTTTTGGCAAAAAATAAAAATCCAAGTGAATCCCAAATCAAAGAGGCTTTGCAAAACAATCTGTGTCGCTGTGGTACACACCTGAGAATTGTTAAAGCAGTTCAGCGCGCCGCCTCTCAAATGACTAAATTGGCTTAAGGGGACAAAAATGAATAACTCAGCACTCTCTCGTCGTCAGTTTTTACAAGGCCCTGGCGCTTTGATCGTTGGCTTTTCACTTGGACCATTGGTTGGCGACGCACTTGCCCAAAATACGCAAGGATTTGCTCAACCCAAAACGGTAGCTTTAACGGATGTACAAGGATTCATCGCAATCAACGCCGATGGAACGGTGTCGATTTTCTCAGGTAAGGTGGACTTGGGTACTGGAGTCAGAACCGCAATTGCTCAAATAGCTGCTGAGGAGCTTGACGTTGCGTTCACTAAAGTCAATGTAATTCAAGGTGACACGCTCATCACTCCTGATCAGGGGCCCACTTTCGGCAGCCTTTCAATCCAAAACGGCGGAATGCAAATCCGCCAGGCATGCGCTACCGCGCGCGAGGCCCTCATAAGCTCAGCGGCTCAAAAGCTTGGGGTAAGTGCAGGCGATATTGTCACCAAGGATGCAACTTGCAGCGCTGCAGGTAAATCCATTAACTACGTAGATTTGCTTGGTAACGAAGTCTTAAACATCAAACTCAATCCTCAAGCTCGTTTGAAAAGTCCTGCAACTTACACGGTTGTTGGTAAATCAGTACCTCGCGTAGATATTCCGGCTAAGTTGACGGGTGAGTTCACTTACATGCAGGATTTTAAAATTCCTGGGATGCTGCACGCGAGAGTTATTCGCCCGAAAGGGATCGGATCAAAATTGGTTTCTTTTGATGACTCGCAAGCAAAAAAGATCTCTGGTTTCGTTCAAGTCATTCGTGAAGGTAACTTTCTTGCAGTAGTCGCCACCAATGAGTGGGACTCAATTCGAGCAGGTAAAGCGCTTAGTGTGAAATGGACTGAATGGTCGGGTCTTCCTGCAGAAAACCAACTATGGTCTTATGTGCGGTCTTCTAAAGTATCCTCGAGCGAAGCATTGCAAAAGGTGGGGGACGTAACCAGTGCCCCTACAGGCATAAAAACTTTAAACGCGACTTACGACTTTGCAATTCATACGCACGGCTCCATTGGCCCCTCGTGCGCAGTTGCTCAATGGGAAAACGGTAAAGTTACCTGTTGGTCCGCCTCTCAACAAACCCATTTGCTGCGCAAACAAATGGCTCAAATGCTAAGCCTGCCCGAAGACCAGGTTCGCTGTATCTACATAGATGGCGCTGGATGCTACGGTCGCAACGGTCATGAGGACGCTGCTGCTGATGCAGTGCTGATATCCAAAATGATCGGTAAACCCGTTCGAGTCCAGTGGACGCGTGCAGATGAGCACGGGTGGGATCCTAAAGGTCCGCCCTCGCTTTATGACTACCGGGCAACCTTAGATGCAGAAGGAAGGGTCATCTCTTGGCAGTCAGACGCTTTCATGGCAGAACGACCTAAACAAATCTCTGTAACCCTATTGGTCGCTGACTTGGCTCAACTGCCGAGGGAGGCTGCGCATCCAGGCAATATTCAAAATTCTTTGGCAGTTCAGTACCAGTTCCCCAATATTTTGGCAACCGCCCACTACCTAGAGAACACGCCCCTTAGACCCAGTTGGATTCGCACCCCTGGGCGTATGCAAAATACTTTTGCTAATGAATCCTTTATAGATGAATTGGCGCACTCTGCTAAGTTAGATCCATTTGCTTATCGACTTCAATATCTAAACGATCCAAGAGCGGTCGAGTGTATTGAGCGCGTTATGGATATCGCAAAATGGCAAAAAGGTGCCCCCAACTCAAATCCCAAAAATAAGGGCGATATCCACTACGGTAGAGGGGTCTCCTACATTAAATATGAATTAGTAAGAACCTATGTCGCTGTAGTTGCCGACGTTCAGGTAAACTTTAAAACAGGTAAAGTGCTTGTCGAGAAAATCTATGTTGCCCATGATTGTGGACAGATTATTAATCCCGATGGACTGCGCAACCAAATTGACGGTAATATGATCCAAACGGTGAGTAGAACTTTAATTGAAGAACTGAAATTTGATCGATCGGCCGTCACAAGCTTAGACTGGGCTTCGTACCCTATTTTAAAATTCCCCGACGTACCAACTGTTGAAATCAGTCTGATTGATCGTCCTAATGAGAAGCCTTGGGGAGCGGGCGAGCCTGCAGCAGCGGTTGTACCCTCTGCAATAGGAAATGCTATTTTCGATGCCATCGGTGTGCGGATGCGCTCTGTTCCCTTTACACCTGAAAAAGTGATGGCTGCCATTAAAAATAAACCAGTTGCCTAACTAAATAAAACCCTCTTTCGCTATTAAGTCTGTTAGAGCGGAGGAGGCGGTTGGTTATTTATCTTGGAGTCAAACATGGTGTTTTTCTTCGCGAAAACCTTGTTGCTCTCATCCGCGAGCTGGCTATAGCCGTTGGCCTTGTAGCGGTCCGGGTTGCGTTTGAATAATGATGCATGAAGAGAGTTCTGAGTGATAGAACTTTTGCGCATTAATCAATAAACTCCTCATAATGCCAAAGGAATAAACCTTTTGTCTAAATGAGTTTAGTAATCCTCTATCGAGCAAGCTCCAAAATATTTGACTCTAACATCTGAATTCTCGTATGTCCCCACGATATAAACAGCTCGGTAATTATCTGTACTCGGACAGTTCGTATGTGTTGTGTTTGTAATGGCGGTTTTAGAGACGCCTCCACCAATCGATGTAAACTGAAGTTGGATGTCAGTTGGTTGAACCATGATGGTTTGATCACCATTGTTTGTAGGTGTAGAAAAATTGGCGGCTGCAACAGACATCTGGCCACTTAGAAAACCAAGATTAAGTGTGGACGCCCCTGTCCAAGCTGCTAACGCCGCTTGTCCAGAGCTGGTCAATGAAGCAAAGTTTACATTGGGCAACTGAGAATAGCTGATAGGCATTCCAACAACGGGGATGGTAGCAGACTGAATCACTGGAGTTGAGGTATTTACGTGATCAAGAGTGGTGTTGTAAGTTTTAATACTGACAGTCACTGGTCCATTTGCAAGCGCTGACTGAATTTGCGTAGCACCTGTTGGAACAGTAGGTGGAATGTTTAGATTATTTAGGCCAGAAGGTATGTCAAGGGAGAGAACGCTACCACCAACTTTGTACACCTCATTATTTGAGTTCGTTCCACCCAGGCAAGTTGGGCTGTTGTTAACACAAAAACTTAAGACGCTGTCAAAGCAGTGATTAGGATTTGAACTTGAGGCCTGGGTGCACTGCATATAGTAGGTACCCAAAGAGTTAGAGCTGTTATCAGTGACTTTGACGATTGCAGACATGTTGCTTGTGCTCGTTACTGCGTTATTGACTAAAGCTGTACCGATTCTGAAGTCATACCCACTCACCAACCCTTGGTTACCTTGATTGCTCGGTGTTCCGTCTACGCGAATCGATTGAGCAATCAGTGGGGATACAGAGAGGGAGTCGCTGAATTGATTCCCGTAAAGTTTTAGGGATTCTAAATTTGTACCCGAAGAATCAACCTTAAATTTATAGATAAGGTTTACGGCAGTTACAGATCCACTGCTCAGTAAAATGTTTGCGTTCGTACTGCATATTCCAGTTTGAGAGGCCAACTGTGAAGCAGTTGATTGAAAGCTAAGCCCACTGTTAGTGAAGTAACAGGAGTTGAGTGAGGTTGCAGAAAGGGTTAAATTGTTACTATTTGATGCAGCTAATTGCCTGGCTTGATTGAATAAATCAGTTGCAGTGTTACCAGAATCTAAAAACTTAGAATCTACGTAACTGTTAAAAGAAGTCACGTTGTTGTTATTGATTGAGCTAATGATGTTGCCGGTTAGCGTATTAATTGCATTGATCACTAAATTTTGTAACCCAATCACCACGTTGCAAGAGATCGCAATATTTTGAACGACGCCAGTTGCCGTACCTGTTCCGTTGGAGACGGTACAAGTTTGTCCGTAAGGTTGGGTGGTAATTGAGACGTTGTAAGTTGAATTACTCGGAACTGTAAAAGAAAAATTTCCTGAGTTATTGATTAATTGTGATTGCGTACCATTCGCCAAAATAATGGAACTGCCAGCATTTAAACCACTGATCGTGCCACTGATTGCCGTTAAACCATTGCCGTTGTTGTTCACCCAAAAACCGATACCGTTTTGAAGTTTTAAGTTGTTGGTGCTAAAGTCCAGGTAACCTTGGTCAGTAAGGAATTTCTGCAAAGTCCCCGCATTATCTAGAACGGGAGAATAAAAATACCATTTTGCCTTGGTCGCATCCCATGCCCAAATACTTGTAACGTTAGCCGAGTAGGAGCCTGCACTTGGAGCGGATGCGCTGTAGCTTGCGTTTAGCACCGCTGGCAGTATTGCGTCTCCAACCGCAATTAAATTCCAACTCCCTAAAAGGGCGGTCGGGCTGGTTGGTGAAAAATTAGACGCACTATAAATACTGGCTGCACTGGTAGTAAAAGTAAACGCGGCTTTGGCGTTTATCCAATATCCATCCCCTGGGTTAATTGTTGTTAAATTCTCGTACCCTTGGGCAGCTGCGTAACTTGCCCCCCCATCAGGAAGCGAAGGCGTATAAAAAGCCCATTTACTCGACGCAGCGTCCCACTTCCAAATAGTGCTCACGTTTGACGAATTACCAAATACAGTTGGTACAGATATGGGTGCATTTACGCCGTTGCCCAATAAATTCCAACCGTAGAGAACAGAAATACTGGATGTTGAGCTTTGAGCCTTAGCTTCACGGCCGTAAATAAGTACAGAAATAAAGCAGCAAGTAAGTGTAAAAAATATTACTGTAGTAAATTTATTCCAAAATTTTGGATCGAAAGACTTCAAAAAAACATTCATTTTGTTTCAATAGCTTACTATATTAATAAGCATTTACTATAGCATCATAAAGCATCTGGTTCGGCCCTCAGTCCTTTCCCGAGATGTATGAGCCTGAGTTAGTCCTGGTTTTACTGTAGATAAAGTAGTTTTTTTGTATAAACTAAGTCTAGGCTTAGATTCAACCCTCAGTTTATATTAGGACCACAACAGCTAACCCAACCAAGAGGACTCTCTTATATCCAAAAGAAATCGAACCATTGAGCAGGAGCAGTAGGCGAGGGGTGTTGAGAGTGCTGTGGGCACTAAATTGCAGCTTCTCAAAGTTTGTGTTAATTTAAATCTTTTTAAAGTATTTTGAGGAAGCGTTCGAGGCTCTGTGGTCTCCGCAGTAGATGGTCTTTTGGCTTTTAAATTGCATTCCGTAACTACTCAGTCCGAGCCCAAATAGGACCGACTTGATGTGTCCAGGTGTTTGGCTTAGTTTCCAGCCCACATAAACGCGGGTCGCGACATATCCAGAAACAAATATCGCAAATCCTAAAAACATCTGGGTATTGGCAATAAGCAGACCGCCCACGCTTGTGGCCGCAAATAACCAAAGGTCCTTCACCGCTGCTCCAGCAAATACCTTTTCAGCACCACCAAAACGGGGGATGTGGTGTGCACTCATTGGATTGATGGGTATCCCGCAGTTGTTAAAGTTGCCCCCGCATCTGCCTCAACCGGGGTACAAGTCAAATGGTCCCTCCAGTTCTTTGATCCAACAAACTCAACTAGGGGAACACACACGCTTTCGGCTCGAAGGACTACTTTAGGCCAATTTATAGCCCTTATGTTAGTGCCTGCACTCTTGTGTATGGTCAATTCTTCGTCTTTTTCAAATTTAAGCTGCTCTGCGTTTAAGATATTTTGTTTGTAGCTCCACAGCCCTTCCTCCTCCTGCGCGCTGAATAAGACATAGTCATAACGCACAGGCTGAGTCACAATAATTGCCCGACTCGGTATGCGTGCGTCGGTTTTTTGTGGCCCATAAACGTATTCGCCGCCACTTGACGAGACTAAATCTACCGATCCAGCTCCCAAAGGGGGCCCCAAAACGAAGTTTGAACCGGGTTGTCCAAAAGCTCCAACGCTTGCAACAAGCATTGCAGCGGGTAAAAGTGATTTAAAAACAGGAAAATGAAACATACATGCAGCTTTTAGCGAAGGGGAGTCAATGAAAGGGGGGCGGCAAGGCAGGGAATATTTGATCTAAATCGGGTCTATTGCAATGGCCACTTTAAGCCTATGAATAGCCTTTATGTGAGTGACTGCTATCAATAAATACGTCTTTTTTGATTGATTTTGGTCTTTTTAATGTTTGTATATTTAAAGTTTTTTTGTTGCGTGTGCGGCTAGTCTGTTTTCTCTTTAGCGCTCCCTAAAACAGAAGAAACATAAGAAAAATAAACAAACTTCGACACAACTAGATCTCGGTTGAGTAATTGGACGTGAATAGGACCTACAAAATGAGTCATTTTTGATACTTTGCGTACACTGAATACAGTCGCGTTGCCTCAAACCGGATCTGCTCAACCTTAGAGTCCTGAGCCCAGTATTTCAATACATTTGCGAAACGCATGTCTCCAGAGATAAGTGAATACTCACCATATAGAGTGGAGTTGCCTTTGACCAGTAAAAAGGTAGGCGCGCCACTCACCTTGTATTTGGCAAAAATCAAAGGGTCTACAGCAAAGCTGGCCCGGCCCTGGCAGCAGCTTTGGTTGACCTGAAACACATATTTCTGAATCGCAGCTTGGCCCCCTCCACCAAAGCCGTTGAATAAAAGCGTAGTATTTGTATTTAAACTGTCCCTAGCCAAGCCCTCTAGCTCACTCCTGGGCATCTCGGTTGATACAAAGATATAGGTCTGCCACTTTGCCAAAATGGATTCTGATAGAGTCTGAGCACGCAGAGTAGGACTCAAACACAGTAGAACGATTAGACCGAGCAGTATTCTTTTCATCTCAATTTACCGAGCCTACGGAGTAAGGTTGGCAACAGTCTTTGCGCTGAAAGATAAAGTAGCCGTAGTCTTTGTCCATAGGCCGAGCAGCCCCCGCCTCTTGCAAAAAAAGAGGTCTCCCAATCGGCGTACACATCCCGTCTGCAAATGGGAACACCCTGTTAGTTTTGTACTGTCTTTTATCCATGATGAGCTCAGGCACGCCGTACGC
>DAIUEA010000036.1:0-3864 GCA_036845365.1 Limnohabitans sp.
GTGTAAGCGGCCTCTAAAATCTCAAGAGGCGGAATTGTTGCTGTGGAAATCGGAGCATTACCGTGGTTCAAGCCGTCTCCGCCAGAGTGAGCTCCGTGTCCTCCACCGAAAAAGCTAAACATAACCCAACGCTGGCCTTTTCGTGCAGCATCGCTTCTGTGACCCGCAATGGATAGCGCGTTGATGGTGCCGTATGCATGGGCCATTGCAAGATTTGGATCTGCAAGAGATGCAGCACCAAAAATAACATCAATCATCCTAAGAATGGTCTCCGTATACCCACCCACTGGCTTGGGTTTCGAGGCACTTATCAAAAGACCTTTGGGAATGATGAATTCAACAGCATCCAACACCCCCGCGTTAGCAGGTACATTTGGGAAAAGGTGTTTAAGTGCAACGTAGCACGCTGCAACCGAGGTCGCAATAGATATATTAACGGGGCCTGCACACTCTGGTGCTGTGTTTGAGAAATCAAGTGTTAATTTGTCTCCCTCTACCCTCATCTCCAAACTTATGAGCAAAGGCGTATCGCTCACTCCGTCGTTATCCAAGTAATCTTCAAAAGAATAATTACCGTCCTTTATTTTTGTGATCTCAGAGCGCATCAAAACGCAAGCCCTTCGCCTGAGCTCTTGCATTGCAAAATCAATCACAGGAGGCGTGAACTCATCAAGCAATGAGTCCAGTCGCCTTTCACCTAAATCAAGGGCAGCTAGTTGAGCGTTTAAATCCCCCCATAAACTATTGGGCAACCGGGTGTTTGCTAGCAAAATGGCGAGCACATCTTGATCCAACTCTTTACCCCTTACGATGCGAACAGGAGGAATTTGAACAGCCTCTTGCCAACATTCTGTTGCCCCTGGGTTGTAGTTACCTGGAACTGCGCCACCTACATCATGCCAGTGGGCCGCGGAAGCTAAGAAACAAAAGAGTTTGCCGTCTCTGAAGAAAGGTTTTACCAATTTAAAGTCATTGGCATGCGTGCCTCCCTCATAGGGGTCGTTAAATAGCCAAATATCACCATCTTTCATCCCCCCCCGCTCAAGAGCAACTTTGGACGCAAGCCTCACAGCAAAGGACATCGCTCCGACAAAAATAGGAAGACCCGATTTTCCTTGGATTAGAGTATCCCCGTTTGTTGCATCATAAATTCCGTGGCATGCGTCGTGTGCCTCAGCTATGATGGGGTTGAAGGCGCTTCTGTATAAGGTTGCATCCATCTCATCTGCGATTTGCTCTAATCGCCCCTTAAGCACAGCTAAAGTAACCGCGTCGATTTGAGGTGGGTGAGAGTTTTTTTCCATGATAGGTGATTTGATTCGGGTTAATCTAATTGTGAAGGTTATTTTTTAATTATTGAATGTTTATTTGAGTTTTGATTTCAATACATTTAACAATCCGCCTTGATCGATCATTTGCATCAAAAATTCGGGTATCGGCGTACATTCAAGGTCTTCGCCTGCTGGTGTTTGAATAAAAAAAGTGTGAATCTTACCCTGTGTCAATACGTTTTTTGTTTCTCGTCTAAGATAAACCGTATCACCCTCCCCAATCAGCTCCGCTTTAGGACAGGTGAGCAAAAGTAAGCCTAAATTGAAAGCGTTCCTAAAGAAAAGCCCGCTGAAGGAAGGTGCAATGACCGCTGCCACACCCAGCTCTAGTAAAACCCCAGCGGCTTGCTCTCTTGAAGATCCAATTCCAAAATTAGCTCCAGCTGCGATTAGATCTCCTTTAACCACAGAGGACGCAAACTCAGGCCGCACAGACTCAAGCGTGTGTTTGGCTATCTGAGCCACCGGCAACTTCATGTAGGCGCCTGGCGCCAAATTATCCGTATTAACATCTTTTGGCAATCGCCAAACTCTTTGAGGCTTGTTCAAATCAAATACTCCCTCGGATCGCATAGCTCACCGCGCACCGCACTTGCAGCTACAGTGTAAGGAGATGCTAAAAAAACATCTACGCTCGACGGACCCATTCGGCCCTTAAAGTTTCTCGCAGTGCTAGAAATAACCCTATCGAGTTCGGAGAAATTAAATCCGTACCCAGCGCAAGCCCCGCAACTGTTGGCAAGCGTTGTTGCACCTGCATCAATCAAGCACTTCATAATGCCCTCCTCCTCAGCCTGTCGTTGCTCCCTAGCGCTTGCAGGTGCAACCAATAGCTTTACACCGCTTGCAACCTTACGCCCTTTTAGTACTTGGGCAGCAGCGCGCAGATCCTCTAATTTTGCACCTGTACACGCACCCAAATAAGCAACATTGAAACGTTCACGCCCGTAGCTCTCTACTGGGGCTGAGTTCTCGGGGCTGTGCGGTGCAGCGACTTGAGGGGACAGCGTGGACGCACTAAATTCAAAAAGCTGAGATTGGCTTCCCTCATCTGAGCGCCAATGTCCAAGCGCCTCCCGGACCCATTCATCAGTCAAATCGCTTCGGGTATTTCTCAAATAATCAATAGTTACTTGGTCTGGGGCAATCAAGCCGACTTGGGCTCCTAGCTCGGCACTCATATTTGAGAGGGTCATGCGCTCTTGCATGTTCAGCTTTTGCACTGCAGGGCCGTCAAACTCAACAGCTTGGTAAGCCCCACCGTTCATCCCCATCTTAGCAATCATATGCAGCATCATATCCTTGGCGCACACACCCGACTGCAAAGTACCACTCCAATTCATTCGAAGCGTTTGAGGGACCTTTACCCAAATCTCCCCCGTTACCACCACCCCAAGCATCTCTGTTGCACCAATACCGAAAGTGTAGGTACCAAATGCCCCCGCTGTTGGCGAATGAGAGTCACCCCCTACGCACAACATGCCAGGTTTTAGGTGCCCTCTCTCGGGGAGCACGATGTGGCAAATTCCTTCAGAATCAATTACATTCGGGAGTCTCCATTCTTTGGCCACCTGGCGAGTTAATTGAACTATTTGAGTAGACTGGGCATCGGTTGCGGGTACATAATGATCTAGGACTAGAACGACTTTTGAGGTGTCCCAGATTTTGGCGCCCAAACTCTCCAACATAGGCTTTAGCCTTCTTGGGCCGGAGGAGTCATGAAACATGGCTAAATCGACTTTGCAAGTAACAATGTCATCAGTTCCAACGCGCTCTAACCCAGCGCTTTTAGCAATCAATTTTTGAGCTAAAGTTTGCGGATGCGCAAGAGTTTGTGAAGGGTGAGTTTGCATGTTAATCACTCTGGTTTTGCTCCTGAAAAAGCGACGATTTTTCCCCACCGAGTCACCTCACTGGCTAAAAACCGCGAGAACTCCGGGCCCGAAGTTGCCATCACAGTAGCCCCTTCTAACTCAATTTTCCGCCTGGTATCTGGCATGTTGAGGGCCAACCTTGTAGCCTGTCCCAAATCGTGTTGAAGCTGAGCGCTCATCCCAGCAGGCCCTAGTAATCCAAACCAAGCGCTCGATTCAAAACCTGGTAAAGACTGGGCAATAGGTGCTACACCTGGAAATAAGTCTATAGGCTTTGCACTCGTTACACCCAGTGCAATGAGTTTGCCGCTCTTGATGTGCTGCTGTACGTTGCCAAGGGCTGCAAACATGAGTTCAACTTGACCCGCCAATAAATCTTGGACCGCAGGTGCTGTCCCCTTGTAAGGGATGTTAACAATGTACACACCTGCTCGCATCTTAAATTCCTCACCCGCCATGTGCAAGGAGGATCCCAGCGCGCCGATAGCAAAATTCAACTTGCCAGGGTGCCCTTTAGCGTAAACAATTAATTCATTTACGTTGTGTATCCCAAGTGAGGGGTTCGCCACCAAAACTGATGGAGAGCTTGAAACCAACGTAAGGGGGGTAAAGTCTTTAATGGGGTTGAAATTGAGGTGAGGATACAGACTTGCATTGAT
>DAIUEA010000036.1:3874-6736 GCA_036845365.1 Limnohabitans sp.
CATTGATAGCGTGCGAAGTAAAGCACATGAGAAGTGTATTTCCATCGGAGGGCGATTGCGCAACAAACTCTGCAGCCAAATTACCCCCCGCACCAGGACGATTTTCAACCAGAACTGGACGTGACAATTGAGCACTAAGCGCATAGGCAACTATCCGAGCGGTCGTGTCAGTCGTGCCCCCAGGTGGCGCACCAACAACAATTTTCACGGGCAAACTAGAACCAACAGTACTGGACTGAGCCGAACTCTTAAAAACAACGAATAAACACGCAAGGGATAAAAGTATCTTCAAAGATAACCAAAGTCTTAACTTGCCAGCGTAATGTAATTCAGCAAGTTGGAGAAAAAAAATATTCATTCTTGGGGTGGTCATAAAGCTAGACCTGGAAAGAGGTATACAAAATCTTGAGTAAAATTATGAAGAGACTGACTATTCGTCAGACTCAAATATCCTGATTTAAATCAGTCAGATCGCGCCAAAGAGCAAGGGGTATTATCTGATATTTTTTAGTCTGATCTGTATTATCTGCAGGAAGTTTTATGTCCCTTTATCTGTATCAATTCAGTGCATCAGCAGATACACAGACTGTTGTATCTTCAAATGCACTAATAATCGAACCTCCAGGATTAGACAAAAAATCTTTGTCTGAAAATAATGTCCAATACTCCTACACAAAACCGCAAATAAAACGGTCGAATAATTTCTTTGACTGGGGCGATTAAATTAAATAAAAGATTGCTATCGACTGCAGCCCAGCTTATGACTAAATTAACTTGATCAACGCATAATTGATCTTTATTGGGGAGGGATTGTGTTGATGGCTTTTTCAAGATATGATTAGGGGTTTTACCTACAGCCTATATAAATTTTCTTAATTGAAATGATTTGATAAGTCAAAAGAACTTTTCTCCAAAAAGCTGTTTAAACAAGGAATATTATTTTGAACGCGGAATTAGACACATTATTAGAAATCAAAAGCTCAAATGTTTACCAAGGAATTGAGGTCAACGATACCTCTGAAATGCAAAGGAAATCTCAAATAGTAAAGGACATTACCAAATTGATTCATACCAAGCAACTCTCCCACGAGGATGCTGCAAAGTTGCTTCAAATAGATTTATCTCATCTTGTCCGCATCAAGCGCGGACAGTTTCGAGAAATCGAAGAAGAAGTCCTGCTTAAAATGGTCAACACGTTAAGTGCCTAAATAGAGCGCTTACCTATGGATTCATCAGATCTTAAATTCTATTAGAAAAGGATTCTTACGCAAGCATGCGGCTTTAAAAACATCCGCAAACGACTCCAAAGTCTCAACTGCTACCGATTCCATACCCAAGCCCTTTGCGATTTTAGTCCACTCAATCTCAGGTCTTGAAAGGTCAAAGAGTTCGTTGGAGGCACGTCCAGGCTGTGCACCCACTGCAACCAACTCTCCGTACAGTATTTTGTAAATACGGTTTGCAAAAACCACGTTCACAATATTCAAATTCTCTCGAACCTGAGTCCACAAAGACTGTAAAGAATACATACCAGCCCCATCGGCTTGCAGACAAATTACTTTGCGCTCAGGGCATGCTATTGCAGCTCCAGTTGCGCATGGAAAGGCATGACCAATCGCACCCCCTGTGTTTTGCAGCCAATCATTGGGGGCAGCATTGAAAGTAGGTGCGAAAAGACCTCTCCCAGATGTAACCGCATCTTCACAAACTATTGCATTCTCTGGTATCAACTTTGCCAGGGTGCTAGCAAAAGCGTTGGGCTCAAACGCTCCTTTGAAAAGTTCTGGCATCTGCGAATGCTGAGGAATCACGGTATAAGTTGGGGCACCTATCTCATCAGCCAACATATTTAAGGCAACCACAGCGTCCTCGTCGGGACGCGCGAGCACGGTCGTAACAGATCCCTTTGGGGCGATCAAACTAGGCTTTCCTGGGTAAGCAAAAAATGCAGTCGGTGGTTTTGCACCCACTAACACAATGTGCCTAAAACCCTCCAAAGCCTTAAGCGCACTATCAATTGCATAGGGTATGCGGTCCACAGGCACTCGGCCCCGTCCTCTTGCCATTTTGGAGACTTGGGCGTTTGTTTTAAGAGTTGCGCCGCTTGCACTGGCAACCCTATTTGCGGCAACAAGACCTTCCTCGCTAAGTGCTTGAGCAAACAATATGAAAACAGTGGGCTCTTTGCTTTTCAAAATCTCAGATACAGCTTGAATCGTAGAGCTTTCTACGAGTTTTCTTTTGGGAGCCTCAAGCACAGGCCCAACCTCCGCCCCCTCGCCCCATGCAGTATCTGCTGGCAGTATCAAGGTTGCAACTTTTCCAGGAGGAGAATTTGCGGCTTGAACTGCAGCGGCGCAGTCCGCGCCTACTGTTTGGGCCGCTACGCTGGACCTTACCCAATCAGACGCTGATTTTGCAAAACCCTCCAAATCCGATGTCAAAGGTGCGTCATAAACTTTGTGATAAGTTGCGTGATCTCCAACGATGTTAAGCATGGGTGTAAAGGCCCGTTTTGCGTTGTGTATATTGGCAATTGCGTTGGTAAAGCCTGGCCCACAGTGCAAGAGCGTAGCCGCAGGTCGCCCAAGCATTCTCCCGTAACCGTCAGCACACCCCGTGACAACTATCTCAGCCAGTCCAAGAACGCAGCGAACGCCCTCTACACGGTCTAATGCAGAGACAAAATGCATCTCCGATGTGCCCGGATTTGCAAAACAAGTATCGACCTTGTTAGCGATCAATGTACGTATCAAACTCTCAGCTCCGTTCATACCGGTACCCCCAATTTAGTTATTTCAACGATTATCCACCATGAAATTTACCCCCCCCCGCTCTTGATCAAACGGGTGAGAATATACT
>DAIUEA010000036.1:6746-10390 GCA_036845365.1 Limnohabitans sp.
CACATAATCCATGCACCAAAGCAGTAACTATGGTTTGTTTAGTCACAAACCATTTCTCCTCTTTTTCTTAGCCAGTGGTTGCTCCGAACTGGCCTACCAAATCGCTTTTGTAGCACTTGGTTGGCAAGTCTATGAGCTCACCCACAGTGCCATGGATCTTGGGATGATTGGACTTATACAGTTTTTACCAAGCATACTTTTTGTCTTCCTCATTGGTCACGCCGCAGACAAATACGATCGTCGTCGGCTTTTGCAAATCTGCCAACTTTTTGAGACATGTACAGCAATTTTTTTAACCGTGGGGAGTTTGGGTGGTTGGTTAAGTGTGAATCAAATTTTTGTGAGTGTCGGCGTACTCGGTATTTGCATGGCCTTTGAGGGGCCTGCAGCATCTGCCTTAATGCCAAGTGTGGTACCCGCAGGAATGATCACAAAAGGCACGACCATTTCGTCCTCTATATACCAAATGGGCGCCGTTGCAGGACCCGCTTTAGGCGGGATAGCCTACGCATTGTCCAAGAGTACGCCGTTTGTTTTGATGGCTCTCTTGTGGGCTTTGGCATCTTTTTTAAATGGGATGATCAAGGTGGATAAAGATGTGGTGCATAACTCCTCCCTTTTACCCAGCGCTCAGGCCGCACCGAACCCGCTTTGCGATAATGACAGCATGTACGCTGGGGCACGTTTTATCAAATCTAACCCTCTCTTACTAGGCACTTTATCCCTGGATTTATTTGCCGTCTTGCTTGGCGGGGCAACCACTTTGCTGCCCATTTATGCAAAAGACATTCTTCAAACTGGCCCTTGGGGCCTTGGCCTTTTGAGAAGTGCGCCCGCTGTAGGCGCGCTTTTGATGACTGCTTATTTGAGCAGGTTTGCTTTGAAGAAACATGTCGGCATGAAAATGTTTTATTCCGTGATAATCTTTGGAGCTGCGACCATCGTTTTCGCAGTTTCAAACCAAATGTGGCTTTCCTTGCTGTCCCTAGCGTTGATGGGTGCCGCAGATATGGTAAGCGTCATCATACGCTCCTCGCTGGTGCAACTTGCTACCCCAGAGCGTATGAGGGGTCGGGTGGGCGCTGTCAACTTTTTGTTCATTAATGCGTCCAACCAATTAGGCGGATTTGAGAGCGGTCTTACCGCTGCGGTTTTTGGCGTTGTAAATGCGGCAGCTCTAGGTGGAATTGGAACTATTTTGATTGCGCTTATATGGATGAAAATATTTCCCTCCATTCAACAAATCAATACTCTGGACTAATGGCAGGTTGAAATGCAGTTTAAATTCAAATCTAAAATTGGACTAGGCACATGGTTAATGGGGCAAAACTCGGGCGACCAAAAAAAAGAGATCAAAGCAGTGGAACATGCTCTGGCCTGCGGGTACGAGCTAATAGATACAGCTGAAATGTATGCAAGCGGGATGAGCGAGAAAATCGTTGGCGAGGCTTTACAAAATTTTGGAAAATCCAAAAGAGCAGGCCTGACACTCGTGAGCAAAGTCTTGCCAAGCAATGCCAGTAAAAAGGGAGTCATCAAGGCCTGCGAGTCCAGCATCAAACGAATGGGATGCGATTATTTAGATCTATATCTACTTCACTGGCAAGGCGCATATCCCTACAAAGAAACCTTAGAAGGCTTTTTAGAGCTTGAGTCGAAGGGACTTATCAAACACCACGGGGTCAGTAATTTCGACTGCGAACAAATGAAAGCCTGGCTAATCGCTGAAAAGGCTTTGAATGCGAGAACGTGCGCGACCAACCAAGTTTATTACGCGCTAAATGAACGTGGCATTGAGTTTGAATTGCAAGGCTACTTGAGCCAAAACAAAATTACAACCATGGCCTATTCACCGCTCAGTACAGGACTATTGGCTAACCACAAAGGATTGACAGCTATCGCCAAAAAGATAGATATCACGCCTGCTCAACTTGCTTTGGCATGGACAATTCGTCAACGTGACGTTGTTGCCATCCCTAAATCTGTGAATCCCTCCAGAATAGAAGAAAATTTAATGGCGACGCAAATCAGTCTTGGTGCCCAAGTACTTTTAGAATTGGATGCATTATTCGCCCCCCCGAACCGAAAAACAACTTTAGCTGTCATTTGAACTTCTACCCTACGATTGTTCTGAAAGTCAGATTAATCCTAGCCCCAGTAACTAATTTTGAGGTGAAAAGGCTATGAAGCCAATGTCTTTGAGTCTCCCCCCTCATGACCAATAAACTAGAGGGTTCAAGCATCAGCGTCCTGGTCTCTTTGGTTACCTTGTGGCGGAATGCAAACTTTCGAGTTGCTCCAAAACTAAGCGATGCAATCGTTGCGTTGCTTCCCAAGGAGGCTTCATCATCGCTGTGCCAAGCCATACCCTCGAGTCCATGGTGATACAAGTTCAACAAACAGGAGTTATAGGATGTTTTAGTGGCCTCCTCAACCTTAATTTTTAGTTGTATCAACTCAGGGGTCCACTCAGATGCAGTCTTTGTAGTGCCTGAGTAGGAGTAAGAGAACCCTGAATCGGCTATCCAGGCCACTTTACGAGCTGTTACAACCAACTTGCCGTTGATCAAGACTTGATCGTTTTTCCAGGGGACCGATCTATGCAACTCCTCAAAATAGGCAATCGCAGTGCTGGGATCAAAAAGGGGACCGTAGTAATTGACCTCCCCGTCTTTGGGCAAGATATTTATAGTGGGATCGAATTCGAAGAGATTTTCAGTGCTCATAGAGGCCAAATAAGGGGGAGTTGTTCCAATTTCAACGAATACGGGATAATGGGGGATTATGTGGTTAAACTAATTTTCTACTGAACCCACGAATATTCTAATGTTTTCATGTTTGCAGACAAATTAAACAACTTGCCCTACTGGCTGTCGCCCCTTAAGTTCAAAGTATTCAGAACCCTTTGGTCTGTTTGGTTGGTTGCCAATGTATGCATGTGGATGAATGATGTAGCCGCAGCTTGGATGATGACAACCCTCACAGATTCCCCTTTGCTAATTGCCCTGGTTCAAACTGCATCCAATTTGCCCGTGCTATTGTTGGGCGTGCCAAGTGGCGCACTTGCAGATATTTTGAATAGAAAAAAATATTTCGTAATCACACAACTTTGGTTGGCTGCAAACGCAACGATTCTTACTTTCCTAATGGTGTTTGACTTATTGACCGCGCAGTCTTTGCTGTTTTTTACATTTATGAACGGTATTGGATTGGCCATGAGATGGCCTGTCTTTGCAGTCATCGTACCCGAGTTAGTTAGTCGGGAGTACTTGGCACAAGCCTTGACTTTAAACGGCTTAGCAATGAACGCTTCAAGAATCATTGGCCCTTTGATAGCAGGGGTTTTTATTGCCAGCCTGGGCAGTCAATATGTGTTTGGACTGAACATGGTTTTGTGTCTGCTGACGACTTATGTGGTTTTGCAGTGGAAGTACCAACATTTTGAATCTGCCCTGCCTGGTGAGCGCTTTTTTGGGGCAATGCGCCTGGGCATTCAATACGTAAGCCAATCCATTCGCATCAGATTTATTTTGATTCGTGCATTTTTGTTTTACTTTCAAGCCTCTTGTGTAATCGCTTTATTGCCCTTACTTGCAAAATCTCATTTTCACGGCAATGCCAACACCTTCACCCTGCTCATGTCG
>DAIUEA010000037.1:0-10267 GCA_036845365.1 Limnohabitans sp.
AGAGTATCCCGCTCCTAATTGCAGACTACCCGTTGGTCTTTCTGTCAAAGTGACAGTTAAATCAACTTGGTCCGGAACACCAGGAATTTCTTTGGTGTCAACTTCAACTTCCTTGAAAAATCCTAACCTCTTTACCCTGTCTTTTGAGATTTTTATTCTGTACCCGTCGTACCAAGCAGATTCTAATTGCCTGAATTCACGGCGAACTATTTCATCTCTTGTTTTTGCGTTTCCGGTTATGTTGATCTTTCTCACGTAAACACGCCTTGATGGATCTCCTTGCAAAACGATCACAACACGGTTAGTAGCTCGGTCAATTTCTGGCTTAGGCTCTACGCGGGCAAACGCAAAACCAAAGTTACCATAAAAATCCGTAAAAGCTTTGACCGTCTGCGTAACTTGGTTAATGTTGTAAGGCTCTCCCGGTTTGATTGCAATCAAAGACTTGAATTCCTCATCCCTACCTAAAAAGTACCCATCTAACTTAACACCAGCAACAACGAATCGATCACCTTCAGTGATGTTAAGGGTGATGTTAATTTTCTGTTTATTGGGTGAAATAGCGACTTGCGTGGAATTAACTTTAAATTCCAAAAATCCCCTGGATTGATAATAAGAGCTCAGCACCTCAATGTCAGCATTTAATTTGGCCTGAGAGTAACGATCAGATTTGGTGTACCAACTAAGCCATGTGGGCGTACTCAAATCAAGTTGGCTCAGCAAAGTGGACTCTGAAAATGTTTGAGCGCCCACAATATGGAGCTCTTTAATTTTTGCCACATCTCCCTCAGTCACGCTAAAAGTAAGATTGACTCGGTTTCTCTCAATGGGCGTGATTGTTGTAATTACTTCTGCACCATACAAGCTTTTGTTGATGTACTGTCTTTTCAATTCTTGCTCGGCTTTGTCGGCCAAAGATTTATCAAAAGGCCGCCCCTCGGCAAGCCCTACCTCTCGAAGCGCTTTTCTAAGGGCATCTTTATCAAACTCTTTAGTGCCGATGAAATCTAGGTTTGCAATGATGGGGCGTTCTTCGATCGCGATGATGATTACACTTGATTTGATATCAATTCGAACGTCTTTAAACAAACCCAGCGCAAATAAACTTCTAATCGCTTGGGTACCCTTCTCTTCAGTGTAGGTGTCCCCTACCCTAAAGGGTACTGTTGCAAAAACGGTGCCAGGCTCCACGCGCTGCAACCCCTCCACCCGAATATCATCGATTTTGAATGATTCAAGCGCCCATACGTTTTGAAATGCCATGAGGCCAACAAGCATAAAACCAAGAGAAGTCTTTATAAAGGAGTACATGTATAAATTTTTTATCATTAGTATGTTGCAGCGGGCCGTAATTTAAAAGATTGCATCAAATTATTAGAAATTAAAACACGAAAAATACGCCCCAAAGCCAATTATCCAATAAGTCGCATCACATCGTTAAAAAAAGCTGCACTCATCATCAAAATTAACACGGCCAGTCCAAAACGCAAGAAACGCGATTGCCAGATTTCGGACGGGCCCTTACCCGTCACAAATTCCCAAAGATAATACATGAGTTGCCCACCATCCAACACGGGAATGGGTAGAAGATTTAAGACTCCTACGCTTACGCTTACAAATGCCAAAAAATTGACAAAACTGGCTAAACCAACTTCTGCACTTTTACCTGCAAATTCTGCCATGGTTAAGGGACCGCTCAATTCATGCCAAGACAATTGACCGCTAAACATTCGCCCCAAGGAAGTCACTGACAATAAAGCTTGATCAAAAGTTTTTGAGAAAGCAACACTCAATCCGTCCCAAAAATCAGCCCTTAGAAAGACTGTCTCTACATGACCGCCTATTATGGCACCCACCCGACCTATGTTTTTACCGCCCTCACTTATAACTTTAGGGCGTAAGTAGACATTTTTTTCTATTAAAGGGTTGCTGAGATCAAGATCTTTTTGAGTTTTGCGATCGATCTTAAAGACCATTTCATCTTGATCAGCATTCAAATTGAACGTTTGTGTGCC
Organism: Limnohabitans sp.; assembly: GCA_036845365.1. Classification (GTDB taxonomy): domain Bacteria; phylum Pseudomonadota; class Gammaproteobacteria; order Burkholderiales; family Burkholderiaceae_C; genus Limnohabitans. The sequence goes on from DAIUEA010000037.1 coordinate 2,016, forward strand.
TTTTGGACCGACTGGGGCACTATTTCTGATCAATTGGATCAATTGTTGCGCATCTAGCACAGGCACCCTGTTGACCTCCCTCACGTAATCACCAGGTTTAAGTCCCGCTTTCTCGGCCGCACCGCCTGCCATCACAGAATTAATTACAGCCTCACGCTTAGGCCCTGTCAGACCTAAAGTCATTAAAGCTTCGCTTAAAGCTACGGCATTTTCATTAAAGTTTTTATTTACAACCCAATCTCTTAAGTCAAGTTTTAAATAGAGATTGGGTTGAACCACTGAGTCTGGAGTCTGCGCAGAAGAAAAGTTCGTTCCAACAGATCTAAAAACAGACAATTCGACCCATTGAGGGTCGTTTTTTAATGCAAAGTCCTCAGAAACGCCAGAGGGCGTTGCTCGCCCCTCTTCTTTTGATTGAAAAGCCACTTTCGCCTCAATCAAAGCATCCCTAAGTTCGGAGTAAGTTCGAGTGGGCAAGACTAGGGAAGGATTCGCTCCATCAATTTGAAGGTTGTAACCAACACTAACAACACGGTCGCCAGAGACCAAACCAGAGCGATCTAAAAAAGAATTTGGAGTTGGCGTACCGATAACAGGCGCTGGCAGTTCTTGTCCAACCCACTGCACAGATGAGTACAAAATAACGGCTAACAACAAATTAGCCAAGGGACCTGCGATTACGATGCAAGCACGGGCAAAAAGTGATTTTCGGTTGAATGAGCCACTGATATGCTCAGCGTCTGATAAAACCAAAGATGTATTTTCCCTTTCGTCCAACATTTTGACATATCCGCCCAGCGGTATTGTTGAGATCAAGAACAGTGTCTTGGATCTGTCAATACCCGTCGGAATTGCCTCGTAGGTGGAATCTAAAGCCTTGATTTGAGAGGCTTTTACCCAGGTAAAAGGACGCAATTGCCAGCCTAGCAAAGGGGCTCCAAATCCAATGGAAAATTTCAATACCTTGACCCCACACATGACTGCAATTTTGTAGTGCCCATACTCATGAACAACCACAATCACGCTCAGCATCACCAAAAAGGAAATTAAAGTTAACATGGGTGTTTGTATTAGCCTTTGGCTAAAACCTCAACCACACGTCTAGCAGCCTGCCTTGAGTGTGCATCCAATATCAATAAATCATCCAGTGATTCAACTGGGCCTGGCGCGTATTGTTCTAGCGTTCTTAGGTTAACTTCGTGAATTTGGGTGAACTTTATCTTAAGGCTTAGAAAAGATTCGACCGCTATTTCATTGGCCGCGTTTAAAACGCCCGTAGAACCAGGCTGCGCCCTCAGGACCTCCCACGCCAACAAAAGTCCAGGAAATCTATCCCGATGTTGGTTAGAGTCAAAGTCCTCAAAAGTCATAGGCAAAGAATTTTGAAAATTCAATTGACCGGCACCAGACTCAATACGTTCAGGCCATCCCAAGCCGTAGGCTATGGGAACTCTCATATCTGGCGTACCCAGTTGAGCAACAACTGATGTGTCCTTGTACTGAACCATTGAATGAACAATGCTTTGGGGATGAATCAAAACCTCTATTTTTTGTGGATCTAATCCAAACAAGTAATGCGCCTCAATAACTTCTAAACATTTATTCATCATCGTTGCTGAGTCAACGGATATTTTCTGACCCATAACCCAATTGGGATGACGGCAAGCCTCCTCGGGGGTTACTTGGTGCAACGTGTTTGGGTCGCGTGCTTTGAAAGGACCACCTGATGCTGTCAAGATTATTTTCTCTATTCTTTGCTCCCAAGTGCTCGGGTCCTCAGGTAAGGACTGAAAGATAGCAGAATGCTCACTATCGATGGGCAACAGTTTTGCATTTCCAGACTTGACCTGCGATAAAAACAAATGACCACCAACGACCAAAGCCTCCTTGTTGGCAAGCAAAAGTCTTTTGCCAGCCCGTGCTGCTGCTAAGCAAGAGGATAAACCTGCCGCCCCAACAATCGACGCCATCACCGTGTCAACATCCGAATGAGAGGCTAATAAATCTAAGTCCTTCGATCCACTTAAAACCTCAATCTTCAGGCCAATTGGCTTTAGTCTTTGCTCAAGTTTTTGGGCCGCAATTGGATCCACCATAAGCGCGTAGCGGGGTTTAAAACGAATGCACTGCTCAAACAAAAGGTCAACCTGCGTGTTGCCTGTTAAAGCGAAAATTTTAAATTTTGTTGGATGACGGGATACAACGTCTAAGGTATTTTTCCCAATAGACCCCGTCGAACCCAAAATCGTAAGCGTTTGAAAGCCCATGGTTTTCCCTCTATATCGATTCAGACTCAGCGATCAAATAAGACTCCAAAACATTGCAATGGGTAATGTCGGTAGCAGTGCATCAATTCTGTCTAAAACCCCTCCATGCCCGGGCAAAAGTTTACTGCTATCCTTTGCCCCAGTGCTTCTCTTCACCAAAGACTCTATTAAATCACCTACAACGCTCATGCAAACCATAAAAATTAAAGCTGTTACTTGAATTAAAAAACCTTTATTGGCAAGTAAACTAAACAAGCTCAGACGATTGGTTTGGGTTGCGCTTAGTGGGATTAAGGGTAAAAACTGGAGTTGTTCTGATTGGGTCGAATCAAACCATACCCAAGCCCAAGAGAGCAAGAACACAGCAGCTACACCCCCCCAAACGCCCTCCCAACTCTTGCCTGGACTGATATTTATGGCTAATTTCCTGCGCCCAAATGCTCGTCCAAAAAAATATGCGCCAATATCAGCCACCCAAACCAAAGCAAATATCGACAAAAGGAAATTAATACTCTGCGCCTTGGCTTGAAAAATGGCCAACCAAGTCACATACAAAGCCAATACTCCGCCTAAGATGCGTATCGAAGGGTTAATATTTAACCATCTCTCAGGACCTAGTCTCAAAAGAGTCGCACCCATCACAACCCATGACGCGCTACAAATTAACCAAAAATAGTAGTTTGGCTCTATGAAAATTTTGAATCCCCAAGAGCTAGCGCAAAGCAGAGTGCAAAATAAAGCGAGTCCAGTTGCTTTAAGAAAACTCAAATTGTTTAATCTCCCCCACTCCCAAGCGCCTGTCGCACATAAAATTAACGACACCAAAGCCAATGGGACCTGACTTAAAGATAGCAACGCTGGCACCAATACACAAAGTAGCGCAATAGCGGTGAAGACGCGTTGTTTAAGCATGAAAGAAATTCGCCTGCACCCCGCAGCCGTTGCACGAGTTTTGATACGACCCGCTGCGCAGGGCTACATTATCTGTTGGGGTCACTGTGGGGTGGGTTTGCACAATTTAAACAGCCATCAACTCCTGCTCTTTGGCAATGACCATTTTGTCTACTTCAGAGATATGTTTGTCCGTTATTTTTTGTATATCCGCTTCCGTTCTTTTTTGATCATCTTCAGAAGCAGCCTTATCTTTAACTAATTTTTTAGTCATCTCATTGGCATCCCGGCGAAGGTTGCGGATGGCGATTTTTGCATTTTCTCCTTCGTTTTTAACAACCTTTGTCATCTCTCGGCGTCTTTCTTCAGACATTGCCGGTAAAGGCACACGAATCAACTCGCCCATTGCAGCTGGGTTTAATCCCAAATCACTTTCGCGAATGGCTTTCTCAACTTTAGCTCCCATCCCCTTTTCCCAGGGCTGAACGCTGAGTGTTCTGGAGTCAAGCACAGTCACATTTGCTACTTGATTTAGTGGGGTCATGTTGCCGTAGTAGTCCACCATCACAGAGTCCAACAAAGTAGGTGTTGCTCTGCCGGTGCGAATCTTTGCCAAATTTTGGCGAAAAGCTTCGATAGACTGATTCATTTTTGTCTCTGTCGTGCTCTTTATTTCTGAAATAGTCATGCTTGTCTCCTAAATATGGGGCTCAGTCCAAAAGGTCGTATTTTAGTTTTGATTTGAACTAAATATTTTGAATTACAGGGTAAATTGACCTACGGATTTAGCCCTATTATGCGTGAACTAAAGTTCCTTCATCCTCTCCCATTACAACCCGCTTGAGAGCGCCGTTTTTAAAGATTGAGAAGACTTTAATCGGCAACTTTTGATCACGACACAAAGCAAAAGCGGTTGCGTCCATAATCCCCAGATTTTTGGCTATAGCCTCATCAAAGGTAAGCTTGTCATACCGAGTGGCCTTAGGATCCTTTTTAGGGTCAGCTGAGTAAACACCGTCCACTTTGGTTGCTTTTAACACCAATTCAGCCCCTATTTCAGCTCCCCTCAAAGCGGCAGCGGTGTCAGTTGTAAAAAATGGATTTCCGGTACCCGCAGCAAAAATAACCACTTTCCCCTCCTCCAAGTATTGAAGTGCCTTGGGCCTTACATAAGGCTCCACCACCTGCTCAATCCCAATTGCAGACATCACTCTCGCAGTCAATCCAGCTTTGTTCATGGTGTCGGCCAAAGCCAGCGCATTCATAACAGTTGCAAGCATCCCCATGTAATCCGCTGTAGCTCTGTCCATACCCACCGAGCCACCGGCAACACCTCTAAAAATATTCCCTCCTCCAATAACAACGGCAACCTCTACGCCCATGCGAATAATCTCCGCCACCTCATCCACTACTCGAACGATGGTGTCTCGGTTGATTCCAAATGCATCATCCCCCATCAACGCCTCGCCAGAGAGCTTTAATAAAATACGTTTGTGAGCTGGCTTATGCGTCAAGTGATTTTGAGTCATCGATTTATCTCCTGTGTCTGTTTGAAAGTTTAGGTTGTGTATTTTTTACTCAAAAAAAAGGAGACCTAAGTCTCCAGTTTTGAAATTAAGCCGATTGCTTGGCTGCAGCGACTTGAGCCGCCACCTCAGCGGCGAAGTCGTCGACCTTTTTCTCAATTCCCTCGCCTACCACGTAAAGTGTAAATGAATGGACCTTGGTTTGTGCAGATTTCAACATTTGCTCAACTGTTTGCTTATCATTTTTAACAAATTGCTGATCAAATAAAGATACCTCTTTGAGATACTTTTGCACAGATCCTTCAATCATTTTGGCAGCAATCTCAGGAGGCTTACCAGACTCCGCAGCCTTTGCAGTAGCAACTGACCTTTCGCGAGCAATAAACTCCTCAGGGACATCTGCGCTGGTTAAAGACACTGGTTTCATGGCCGCTACATGCATAGCTGTGTCGCGAGCGGCGCTCTCTGAGCCTTCAAACTCAACCATCACACCGATACGAGTTCCGTGCAAATAGGATGTGAGGGAGTGACCTTGCGCAAAGCGCTTAAAGCGACGAAAACTCATGTTCTCACCTATTTTGCCAATTAATCCCTTGCGAACATCCTCTAATGTGGGGCCAAATCCATCTTGCTCGTAGGCAAGAGCAGTTAATTCTTCAACTGTTGAGGGATTGTGCTGAGCTATCAGTCTAGCAGCGGCATTTGCCAGTGATAAGAAGCTATCGTTTTTAGTTACAAAATCTGTTTCGCAATTGACTTCAATCAAAGCACCTAATTTGTCGTTTTCAATAAACTGAGCAATAACCCCCTCAGAAGTGATGCGGGTCGCAGCTTTACCGGCTTTGCTGCCTAATTTGACGCGCAATAGCTCTTCAGCTTTTGACATATCTCCCTCAGCCTCAGTAAGGGCTTTTTTGCACTCCATCATAGGGGCATCTGTTTTTGCTCTAAGCTCAGCAACCATGCTCGCAGTAATAGCAGCCATATTCAATTCTCCATTCCTAATCAGTAGTTGTAAAAAAGGGGCCCGAAGCCCCTTTGGGTGAGCGCAGGGGATTTACGCTGCAGCAACGTCTTCGCCTTCAACTTCAACGAATTCATCTCCTCCTTCAGCTTGAACGGCCTTGACCACATCGTTCACAGCGTTAGCACGCCCTTCTAAAATTGCATCTGCAATTCCTCGAGCGTAAAGCGTCACAGCCTTAGAAGAGTCATCGTTTCCAGGAATAATGTAGTCAATCCCTTCAGGTGAGTGGTTGGTATCGACGACACCAATCAAAGGTATGCCTAACTTTTTAGCCTCTGCAATTGCAATTTTGTGGTAACCCACATCAATTACAAAGATCGCATCAGGCAATGTTGCCATGTCTTGAATCCCACCGATATCTTTCTCAAGCTTTTCAATTTCACGGGTAAATGTAAGCTGCTCTTTCTTAGACATCACATCCAAGCCTGCCTCTTGTTGGGCTTTCATTTCTTTTAAACGCTTGATGGAAGTTTTAACGGTTTTGAAGTTTGTCAACATACCGCCCAACCAACGCTGGTTCACAAAGGGAACTCCAGCACGCTTGGCCTCAGTAGCAATCAAATCTCTGGCCTGGCGCTTCGTGCCAACCATCAAAATGGTTCCTCTGTTTGCAGATAGTTGCTTAGCAAACTTGATTGCCTCTTGAAACAAGGGCAGAGTTTTCTCTAAGTTAACAATATGTATTTTGTTGCGATGGCCAAAAATGTATGGGGCCATCTTAGGATTCCAGAAACGAGTTTGGTGTCCAAAGTGGACGCCCGCTTCCAACATTTCACGCATAGTAACTGACATAATTTTTCTCCAAAGGTTGTGTCTAAAATCCAATTCGTCATCAAATCAGTTAAGATCAAAAGTCTTAACAAACTCAACACCTTATATGAATTGGTTTGCGAATAATTCAGAATTTATCTTTGGGGATTGCCCATCGACCTCAAAAACTGAACCCGCGAATTGTAACATAAGCTGCTTGTTTTGCACATTACCCCACGCACTCAACACTTAACATGAAGAAAATAGCAGTAATAGGTGCAGGAATCATTGGGATAACAACTGCTTATGAATTAGCCCTGAAGGGACATGAGATCACTATTTTTGATCAAAATAGTGCTTGCGCAGAAGAGGCCAGTTTTGCAAATGGCTCCATCTTTGCGCCAAGTTTTGTCTCCCCTTGGATCGCCCCCGGACTGCCCAAATACCTGTTCAAGCAATTATTCACCGAGCATTCCCCCGTTCGTTTTGGCGGTTTGGGTCGCAAAGAGTTGGCCTGGATAGCCAAGTGGCGAGCTGCCTGCAAAATGGACAGTTACCTTTCACACCGCAGTCAGCTTCACAATTTAGCGTCATTCAGCAGTGAAGTTTTAAAAGAAATAACGCGTAAATTAAATCTAGACTATGAACGTACCCAAGGTTTTATGGTGCTGTTTAGAACTGCAGAGGAGAGGAAAAATTCACAACCCAGCCTGCAGTTTTACAAAGAAATGGGCATCCAATGCTCAGAGATGAGTCCTCTTGAAGTTAGAGCGAAAGAGCCGGCCCTTAAAACTGAAACCCCGCTAGCTGGTGGGTTGTACTTTGCAGAGGACGGTGTGGCCAATTGCAGACAGTTTGCTCTTCTCTTGAAAGAGGAATGTGAGCGACTTGGCGTGGTCTTTAAGTTCAATTCAAAGGTCACCCCGCTCACGTCAAGCCAACCCACATTAATCAAAACTCAAGACCAATCATTCAAATTCGATGATGTTGTCATTTGCTCTGGGATACAAAGCGCAGAGTTGCTTTCACCTTTGAACATCCACATTCCCATACTACCCATTTACGGATACACACTCTCCGCATCCATTAGAGAGCATATTGATGCCCCCTTGAGCGCTGTAATGGATGACCGCTATAAAGTGACCATCTCCAAAATGGGGCAACGAATTCGAGTCTCAGGCATCTCTCAAATCGGTGGCTCAAACAAAACTCCAATTAAAGGTGCGTATAAGTTTTTATATAAAACTCTTAACGACTGGTTTCCCGGAAGCGCTCGTACGTCCGAAAGAGTTCAAGAGTGGTGCGGAGCAAGAGCCAGCCTACCAGAGGGTGTACCCCTAATTGGAAGCACCAAAGTGCCTGGTGTTTGGCTGAACGTCGGACACGGGGCGAGCGGGTGGACGCTCAGCTGCGGCGCAGCCAAAGCAGTCGCTCATTTAATTAATGATGAACTACCCGGTATCAATATCGTGGGTCTAGGTGTTTCTAGACTTGAGTAGCTTGAGTCTTCGATAATTAATAAATTAGTATGCAAAAAATAACGCCTCATCAAGTGTGGCCACTGCATAGCTGTTCAGATATAAGAGTTTTAGAAAAGTCCCTTGCCAAAAGATTAGATACAGATCCCTCTCATCCCAGCCTGATGGAGTCAGCAGGACTATCGGTTGCACGCCTATGTTTGGCATTGGCGCCAGATGCCAAACATATTTGGATCGCATGCGGCCCTGGCAACAACGGAGGTGACGGCCTCATTTCAGCAATAGAACTTCAAAAGATGGGGAAAACGCCGTA
>DAIUEA010000038.1:0-1365 GCA_036845365.1 Limnohabitans sp.
GGCATAGGCGGTGTAGGTGTCTTTTCTGACTTCGGCCATAGCACGAGGAACATTGATTATAAATTCATGGGGAGGCGCGTATTGGCAAGCATGTAGACAAGCACCGCAGTTGTGGCAAAGGTTTGCAAGGTAATGTATGTCTGAGGCACCAAACTCCAGCCTTCTTGTCATAGCGGGGAAAACAGCGCAAAAGCCCTCGCAGTACCTGCACCCATTGCAAATCATCATTTGCCTGGAAACCTCCAAAACACTCTCAGACAGTGGGGATGCCTGAGCGGGCACAGTGTGGCCGTTTGCCAGCGTTATGGCTTCACGGGTTAGGTCTTCTAAGGTTTGCATATCTTGAATTTATATTAGTTTGAGCAGTTAATGTTATTTCGAAGTTATTGTGCTTAATTTTCCTGTTGGCCTAAGGCCGCTAAAGCTGCCTGGTCCCCTGCAATCCTTCCAAATGCAGTGCCAATGGTCATGCCTACGCCCGCCGTATAGCCCTTACCTAATACGTTTCCTGCCATCATTTCACCCGCTACAAAAAGATTCTTGCTGGGACGTTCACTAAAGTAAACCCTAGCTTGTTTGTCTGTTTTAAGGCCAAGGTAAGTAAATGTCACGCCGGGCTGTACTGCGTACGCATAGAAAGGAGCTGTATCGATTTTTCTTGCCCAATGACTCTTGATAGGCAAGACTCCGCTCGTACTACAGTTGTCCAAAACGGTATGGTCAAAATTGCCAGGCTGCACTGCAGCGTTGTAATCATTCACAGTTTGCAAGAAAGCTTGAACATCTAGGCCAATTAGCTCAGCCAATTCCTCAAGTGTTTGCGCTTTGCTTCCCGGAAACACAGGCGGCATGAAGCGTCCTATAGCCTTGCTGTCTATGATTGAATATGCCCTCTGGCCAGGTTGCATGGCAACCAATCTTCCCCAAATTGCGTAACGTTTTGGCCAAAAATCCTCCCCCTCGTCGTAAAACCTTTTAGCTTGGGTGTTGACCACAATACCTAAAGAGACGCAATCAATTCTGGTGCAAATGCCTCCGTCGTAGAGCGGAGCTCTGGCATCGATTGCAACCATATGGGCTTGGGTTGGGTCCCCAATCATGTCTGCCTTGTGGACGTCTTGAAGGTTTTTAATCAAAACCCCTTGGTTGTAACGAGTCCCTCTAATCAAGAAATTGTCGACTGGGTACTCCCCCCACTCATTTTGCCCCCAAGCCTGTCTCAGCCACTCAATGTTAGATTCGAATCCGCCACTTGCCATTACGCAGCTTTTGGCCTGAATCCATTCCTCGCGAATCAGTTCGCCTTTCTCGTCTTTGTGTCTGACTTTAGCGGCCTTAAACTCTCGCCCTTCAAGCTCAAGTTCA
>DAIUEA010000038.1:1375-10246 GCA_036845365.1 Limnohabitans sp.
CGATTTGAACGCCTAAAATCTGAGCGCTGCGGTAGTAAGCATTGATGAGCGCTTTACCACCTCCCATAAAAAAAGCGTTGGTTCTGGCCGTGTGCAAAGCTCCCGATAAAGACGGTTGAAATCTCACTCCGTGTTTGACCATCCACGGCCTACAGTTAGCAGAGGCCCTAATGGCCAGCCTCGCTAACTCCTCATTTGTTTGACCACCTGTTACTTTTAGCAGATCTTGCCAAAACTCCTCCTCGGTGTAGACCTCTTGCAAAACATCTTGGGGGGCATCATGCATGCACCTAAGATTTCTGGTGTGCATAGAGTTACCACCTCTCCACTGCCTTGGCGAGGACTCAAGGAGTTTGACGCTAGCGCCGCGCTCTTTGGCCATTAGAGCTGCACATAAAGCGGCGTTACCTCCACCAATTACAAGTACATCTAACATTGTAAAATTCCATCAATTCAGTTTCAGGGTTTGGTTTTGAGGAAAGTTTTAAGCACTTTCATCCCTTCGGATCATTGCTCTATTCAGAAAAAGCCTTAGTCTAATTCAGAATCAATTTCCAAACACATTTGTGGTCAAAAGGAAAAAAGAACTTAAGGGCCCTCAATACCAAAGCTATATGCTAGAAAATCCCACCCCATAATATAAGCTGATTATTTTCTTAAAGTTGGGGATTATTCGTTAAATTCTTATTGGATACAATGAACAGGTTTGTTAAAAGTTCTATAAATTTACTTCTTTCCTTTAGGGTTGGTCTATTTGGGACTTGAGTTTCAAAGATTTAGGCGGGTCGCTGCTCAATCCCTGAGTTTTTATTTTCAATTTAGCACTGGATTACGATATGTCAACAAAGATGAGCAAAAATTTTTCAAAACTCACGACAGTATTTTTTCTGCTTTGTTGGGGTTTCAGCGCCCCCGCTCTTGCTCAAATCAAAGTGGGCGTCACACTCTCTGCGACCGGGCCTGCTGCCTCTTTGGGTCTTTCAGAGAAAAATGCTTTTTCTGTAATGCCAACTACTATTGCCGGCCAAAAGGTGGAATACATTGTTTTAGACGATGCCAGCGACCCTGTCGCTGCTGTTAAAAACACCCGTAAATTAATCTCTGAGGATAAAGTTGATGTCGTATTGGGTTCAACGACTTCGCCAAATAGTTTGGCGATGATTGATGTTGTTGCCGAGGCTCAAACGCCCATGATTGCAATGGCCTCATCGCTGAAAATTGTTGACCCCATGGACGCCAAGAAATTTTGGGTTTTCAAGGTGCCTCAAAACGATGCCCACATGATCACTGCTCTTACTGCTCATATGGCCGACACAGGCATCAAAACAGTGGGTTTGATTGGATTTAACGACGCATACGGGGAGGGTTTAATCTCTGAGTTTGGAAAGCTGACCAGTGTGCGGCGCTTGAGCGTTGTTGCAACCGAGCGTTATGCGAGAACCGACACCAGTGTGACAGGTCAGATTCTTAAAATTACGGCCGCAAATCCAGATGCAGTTTTGATTGCCGCCTCTGGTACACCAGCTGTCTTACCTTTTAAAACTTTAAAAGAAAGAGGATACAAAGGTAAAGTGTACTTCACCGACGGTGTGATCAATGAAGACTTTCTAAGAGTGGGTGGTAAAGATTTGGATGGCTCTTTTTTACCTGCTGGGCCCTTTGTTGTAGCTAAACAATTACCCGATAGCAATCCAACTAAGCGCGTCTCCTTGGACTTTATTAAGCGCTACGACGCTAGCTCCCCAGCGCAACCAGCCAACTCCTTTACAGCGCATGCTTGGAATACTTTTCTCATTTTGCAGTATGCAGTTCCAATTGCGCTTAAAACCGCAAAGCCGGGCACCAAAGAATTTAGATTGGCGTTAAGGGACGCAATTGAGGGAACTCAGGAACTCATCACAACTCACGGTGTCTTGAACATCAGCAAGACAGATCATATGGGATTTGACCAAAGAGCCAGAGTCATGGTCAAGATTGAAAACGGACAATGGAAACTGATTCCTTGACCGAATGTACCCGCAGTAATGTTATCTTTTTGGCTCTCGGGTTTGACGGTTTGAAGTTTCCATATTAATGGACTCAACGATTGCTTTAATCTTGGCACAAGACGGGTTGGTCACGGGCGCGGTCTACGCCCTGTTGGCCACGGGACTTGTTTTGGTTTTCTCAGTCACTCGAGTTATCTTCATCCCCCAAGGTGAGTTGGTAACCTACGGGGCACTTACAATCGCCACTCTGCAGTTAAACGCATTTCCCAAAATCATTTACCTGCAGCTGGTTTTAGGCGCTTATCTTTTTACGTCTGAAGCAATTAAGCTTGTCAAATCCCAGCCCAAGCCACCCTTAGTGGCAGACTCACCCAAACAGAGATTTCGATCACTGCTGCCGGCATTTGTGCAATTTATTTTGACCCCTGTTGGGCTTTGGTTTTTGTTAAGTGAATTGCAAATTCACTCTTTGCTTGAGCAAATGGGTATTTTTTTACAAGTAATACTGACTCTTTTTTTAGTGGCCCCTTTGGGTCCAATGCTTTATAAAACTGTATTTGAACCCCTTAGCGATGCCAGTGTTTTAGTTTTACTCATCCTGTCTGTCGCCCTTCACCTGAGCCTAATGGGGCTGGGTTTGTGGATGTTTGGTGCTGAAGGCGGGCGCTCAGCTCCTCTTTTAGAACTTAGTCCCAGTTGGGGTGCCTTCTCCATGAGCGGTCAAAGTATCTTTGTGATAATTTCTAGTGCCTTAGTAATGATTGGTTTTTCATTATTTTTTCAATATTCCATGAGCGGTAAAGCCCTACGGGCAACAGCCGTTAACCGATTGGGCGCCAGGTTGATGGGCATCAATGTAAAAACATCGGGAGAGTTGGCTTTTTTCTGTGCTGCTTTGTTAGGTGCTTTCTCTGGCATATTGATTGGTCCTATCACTACAATTTATTACGATTCTGGATTCATTATTGGATTGAAAGGATTTGTGGGCGCTATCTTGGGCGCTTTGGGTAGTTACCCCCTGGCAGCTTGCGGGGCTTTACTGGTTGGACTGTTAGAGTCTTACGTTTCTTTTTGGGCAAGTGCGTACAAGGAGGTTTGGGTTTTCTCTCTGATCATTCCTGTACTCATGTGGAGATCCTTTAATCATTTGAATATTATTGATGAGGATGAGTCTTTGTGAAATCTTGGATTAATTCAGCTGTGCTTGGTGTCTTTGGCACAGTGGCAGTTTTTGCCCTAAGGTGGTTTCACCCACCAGAATTTTGGATTACCTTGGCCAACTATATAGGCCTTTACAGCTTGGTTGCTATGGGCTTAGTTTTATTAACCGGCATAAGCGGTATGACCTCTTTTGGCCAAGCAGCATTTGTAGGAATGGGTGCCTACGCGAGCGCTTACCTTACAACTGTTTTTGGTCTGTCTCCTTGGCTTGGGCTGCTCTTGGGGTTATTTACGACTGTAGTTGCCGCCTATTGTTTGGGCTTTATTACCCTTGGACTTTCAGGTCATTACTTACCCCTTTGCACAATTGCGTGGGGAATAAGTCTCTTTTACTTATTTGGAAATATGGAGTTTTTAGGCAAATTTGACGGCATCACAGGAATACCGCCAATTGATATTTTCGGATACTCACTCATAAGTGGAGCAGACAGCTTTATTTTGATTTGGGTAAGCGTTTTATGGGTATGTATTGGCTTGAATAATATTCTCCAATCTCGAACTGGGAGAGTCTTTCGAGCTCTTAAGGGCGGGGTACTTATGGCTGAGTCTTGTGGTGTCCCAACATTGCATTACAAACTTTTAGTGTTTGTAATGGCGGCGGTTTTGGCAGCCTTATCTGGGTGGCTTTACGCTCATTTGCAACGCGCAGTAAATCCAACCCCTTTTAATTTGACGGCTGGAATTGGTTACTTAATCATGGCTGTGGTCGGGGGTGTGGGGTACCTATGGGGGGCTGTGCTAGGTGCAGTATTGATCACACTACTTAATAATTGGTTACAAAATATCTTGCCCCTCATACTAGGACAAAGCGGCAACTATGAGGTGGTTGTGTCAGGGCTGTTATTGATTTTCTTGTTGCAAAAGTATCCCTCGGGCGTATTGTCTTGGTTTATTCAAAAGTCAGATTTTGTGAAGCGTTATTTTTTCTCAACTCCTTTGCAAGTCCTGCAGGGGCAAGATTCAACAGAGCTAAACTCAACCTGTCAATTGGGGCAACTTAGCTCCAAAGAGCGACCTGTTTTGGGTTCACCTCTTTTGAGTGTGAGCAATATCCATAAGTCCTTTGGTGGACTTAAGGCCTTAAGCGGAGTTAGTTTTAAAATATCTGCTGGACAAATAGTTGGTTTAATTGGCCCTAATGGAGCGGGCAAAAGCACTCTTTTTAACGTAATTAGTGGAGTTTTACAGACATCATCCGGTAGCGTTGAGTACATGGGGCGAGAAGTGCAGACCCTGGCGGCTCGCAAAAGAGCGAGTCTTGGAATGGCTAGATCCTTTCAGCATGTGCGATTAATTGCAAATATGAGCGTGCTTGAGAACGTTTTAATAGGCGCTCACATGAGGGGTAAATCGTCCTGGGTTGGCGCGTTGTTTGGAGCAAACAAAAAAGAGGAAGAGTTGCTCAAGCAGCTTGCACTTTACTGCCTAGATCAGGTGGGACTAGCTCATTGCCGCGATTTAGATGCAAATAGCTTGTCTCTTGGACAGCAACGACTTTTAGAGATTGCCCGTGCTTTGGCAACTGATCCAAACCTTTTGCTGTTAGATGAGCCTGCCGCAGGGCTCAGGCATTTGGAGAAGCTGCAATTGCAAAAGACTTTGCTTAAGCTAAGCCAAGATAAAGGCATTAGCATCTTGATCGTTGAGCATGACATGGACTTTGTCATGGGGCTGGTTGATCAACTTGTCGTTATGGATTTTGGTACCCCCATTGCGTCTGGAGTCCCCAGCGAAGTGAGGAACAACCCTAGAGTAGTAGAGGCTTATCTAGGCGTGCAGGATTGATGTGCCTTGAGATCTAGAGTGTGTAAAGAAACTTTGGAGTAACGTGCGGATGAGGTATCTCCGTTTGGAGGCCACTTTGTTCTAAGAGAAGATTCTTTACTTTGATTTAAAATGTTCTCGAGTCTGGGTAAATGCCCTTGGAGCTCAAAATAAGCGTTCTAAATCACAGCCTCACTTTAAATTGAACGCCCCCAGAGTTGGAGTACATTAACGGCTAGTGGGAAACTTGCCACGGTGCAAATAAAATTAAAACCTAGGCACAATAATATTAATGGAAATTCCTCAGCATCAATTGACCATGACGGTGCTCATGACGCCGGACACGGCAAACTTCACAGGAAATGTGCACGGAGGGGCTATTTTGAAGCTCTTGGACGAAGTTGCGTACGCTTGCGCGAGCCGCTACGCTGCTCGCTATGTAGTGACCCTCAGCGTGGATCAAGTTATTTTTAGGCAGCCTATTCATGTGGGGGAACTGGTTACTTTTTTAGCCAGCGTCAACCACACTGGAACAAGCTCAATGGAGATCGGTATTCGTGTGGTCGCTGAAAATATAAGAACCCAGGAAAAAAGGCATGTCAACAGTTGCTACTTCACCATGGTCGCCGTAGATGAAAACAGAAAACCGACACCTGTTCCTACCTTAACCCCTCAAAATGACGAGGAAAAACGGCGCTACGCAGCAGCTGAAATTCGTAAAAACTTAAGAATCCAGGGCAATACTCAGTTAAGTGCTCAAAAGTCTTTATCCGTTAACTGACAGTATGTTCATTTTTTTAAATTTATATAAAGGTAAGAAAAGTTGAAAGCTCCCAGTCGTTTGCAAACCCTTGTTGAAGAGGGGATCATAGATAGCGTGTTGCGTCAATTGATGAGTGGCAAAGAAGCCATGGTGTACGTTGTGCGCTGCGCCGAGGAAGTGCGATGCGCAAAAGTTTTTAAAGAAGCAACCCAACGCAGTTTTCGCCAGGCCGTTGACTACACTGAGAACAGGCGAGTCAAAAATACCCGCCAAGCTAGAGCTATGGCTAAAGGCACCAAGTTTGGTCGAGAGTCCCAAGAAGCGGCTTGGCAAAGCGCCGAGGTCGACGCTCTTTACAGGCTTGCCCATGCGGGGGTCAGAGTTCCCAAACCGTTTAACTTCTTTGAGGGTGTACTTCTCATGGAGTTGATCACGGATGCGAATGGAGACGCCGCACCAAGGCTCAATGACTCACATTTCAATGCCGAGCAAGCAATCTGGGCTCACGGAGTTTTGATTGAGCAGGTTGTAAAAATGCTATGCGCGGGTATAGTTCACGCAGATTTATCTGAATTTAACATATTAATGGCGCACGATGGCCCAGTCATTATCGATCTGCCACAGGCCGTGGACGCGGCTGGTAATAACCATGCTCAGCGCATGTTGATGCGCGACGTCAATAATTTAAGGATCTTTTTTGGCCAATTCGCTCCCAAGTTATTACAAACACAGTACGGGCCCGAAATTTGGGATTTGTACCAAAGAGGGGAGCTCAGTCCAGAAACAGTGCTTACGGGCCGATTTAAAACTATAGATAGAAAAGCTGATTTGAGCGGTGTATTTAGAGAGA
Source organism: Limnohabitans sp. (assembly GCA_036845365.1). Taxonomy (GTDB): domain Bacteria; phylum Pseudomonadota; class Gammaproteobacteria; order Burkholderiales; family Burkholderiaceae_C; genus Limnohabitans. The sequence continues at coordinate 7,962 of DAIUEA010000038.1, forward strand.
TCAATGATGCCAAGTCTTCAGAGGAGGCTAGACGTGAGAGACTCAGAGCGCATTACTCGGCTAAGCGTTGAGGTGACGAATAATTATTTTTAAACCCTGCAAAACAGTATGACCGGTTCACCAACTCACTCACTCTTAAGAGGAGAACAAATTCTTGAGTCGGGTGAGGTTCATTTAGCAATTGAGTTTTACATGGATTTGACTCAAAAGCATCCAAACGATATGAGCGTTTACACCGGGTTTTGTAAGGCGCTATGTCTGAGCGAGGAGAAATCTAATTTTGAACTAGTTATTGAGATAGTTGATAACTTTATTTCTCGCATTCCTAGCGCCGCGCAGTCGTCGTTGCTTCATTTTTATAAAGCTTTTTCACTTGAACGCTGCGGTAAATTGGAGGAGGCTTTAAAAAATTACGAGGTCTGTGTTTATTTTGATCCAACGTATTTTGAGGCGCTTTTTAATCAAGGAAATATTTATCTTGACCTCGCCAAATACCCTGAAGCCTTGGCCCGTTTTGAACTTTGCAGTCAACTAAAACCCCAAGACCCTGAGGTTTTTAACAATACCGGTATTGTTTTCGAAAAGCTTGGTTCGCCCAACTCTGCGATTGCACTTTTTAATAAAGCCATCGAAGTTGATGAGCACTTTACTAAAGCACACCTTAATAAGGCTTGGATTTCACTTGCCATTGGCCAGGCCGGTCAAGCTCTTGAAATTTTTCAGTCTCTCTTGATAAAAAATCCAGCGCTAGCAACCACACCTGATTTGTTTAAAGGATTGGGTCTCGCACAAGTTCAACTAAACCTTTTACAGGATGCGGTCACAAGTTTTACGACAGCCCTGCGTTTGGATCCAATAAATCCAGAGCACTTTGCAAATAGAGGCAATGTTTTTAAAACACTGGGGCTATTTGAAAATGCTTTTGAAGACTTTAATAATGCTTTAAGTTTTAAGAACGACTATGCACTCGTTTATTCAAACCTGGGTAATTTATTTAAAGATTTAGGTGACCCCACAAAAGCGCTATCTCATTATTCTAAAGCTATTGAGCTTGAACCCATGCTTGCCCAAGCTCATTTAAATAAAGCGTTACTGCTTTTAGGGCAGAGTGAATTTGCGGCTGGGTTTGAGGAGTATGAGTGGAGATGGGCAACAAAAGAATATGTAAACCAGTATTTGCAAACAGAGCTACCTCTTTTGCAGTTGAGTGATCTGAGTGTTTTAAATCAAAAAAATGATTTACTGCGACGTACCCATGCTTTACCCAAAAAAGTGCTTGTTTGGAATGAGCAAGGTTTGGGAGACGATGTTTATTTTTCTAGGTTTATTGGGTTCTTGCAAAAATTAGAGCTTGATCTTTTTGTCCGTGTGGACGCTCGACTTTGCGAGTTGCTGTCTAGAGCTTGGCCTGGCGTAGAATTCATATCAGAAGATCAGCACATTGACTTAACCAAATTTGACGCCCATATTCCAATGGGCAGTTTAGCGTATTACCCGGCTTGGCTAGAGTCCCAAACCAAGTCATTGGCCAGCGATGAACTGTCTGACTTTGAATTTAGAAATAGACCAACTGGGTTATCAAAGCCGTACCTAAATTTTGACAAAGAGGGCGCCCAAACACTCTATGAGACCATCTTAAAGGTCAACAAAGCTTTGCCCAGCACCGAACAAGAGCGCGACTTGGTTGTGGGTCTTTCATGGTTAAGCACCCATCCGATCTCGGGCTTTATCAGATCGATAGATCTTAAAAGGTTGATTCAACAGTTAGTTCCTCACTCAAACGAGCTGGACGTCTTAAAAGTTAATTTAAATACTCCCCCTAAAGGTAGAAATATTCGTTGGGTAAGTTTGCAGTATTCGAATGTGACCGAGGAAATCAATTCAGTTGAAAAAGAATGCGCTACAGTGATCACCGAAGTCCCAGGTATTCTTTTGCAAACGGATATAAACTCTATGGCCAATCTAATCGGATCTTGCGATCTGGTCATCAGTATTGACAACACCACGGCTCACCTAAGTGCTGCCCTTGGCGTTCAGACTTGGGTTTTGCTTCCCACGGCATCCGACTGGAGGTGGCAAGTTGCAGATGATCCCATTTACGGTTATGAATCTGCCAAGGTGTATAGGCAGCTCAAATTTGGAGATTGGGAGGAGCTTTTAGCAAGAGTTTCCAAAGACTTTAGGGCTTTTACGCTTTCTAATTAAATTAGAACCCAAGTTATTTGGAGGGAATTGGAGTTCTGTCTACATTAAGGGTCATGGAAACTAAATCGTAATATCCGTTA
>DAIUEA010000039.1:0-2128 GCA_036845365.1 Limnohabitans sp.
TATCTTAGGCTCGTCAGTCCAAGAGCTTAAAACGATGAGAGGAGGCGTACAGATCAAGGCCGCCTGGCGAGACGCCCTAATGCTGAACTTGCATTCGCGTTTAGCGCAACGCGTTTTGATTCAACTCCAAGACCTTCCCTACACAGGGGAACAAGATATCTACAGCGCGGCCCAGTCGGTTGCTTGGGAACTTTGGTTTGATGTAAGAAACAGTTTCAAAGTGGACATCACAGCCCAGCACAGTCCGCTTAAGAGTTTGAACTTTGCAACGCTTAGAGTTAAAGATGCGGTTGCGGACCGCTTTAGGGATAGGCTTGGTGAGAGACCCAACGTCGAGACTTATAGGCCAGACGTGCGCATTCATGCCCACCTCACACACGAGCGAGTAACTCTTTATTTGGATACCTCGGGGGAGCCTCTTTTCAAGCGTGGTTGGCGTTTTGAGAAGGGAGACGCCCCGCTAAAAGAGACTTTGGCCGCGGCAATGTTGGCTGCAAGTGGGTGGAGTATGCCCGTGTTGCAAGAGGGCACGAGTGTGCCCATTGAGGGAGCTAAAAGCGGTGTCGATGCGGGTGTGCCCCTTTACGATCCGTGCTGCGGGAGCGGCACAATTGCTATTGAGGCAGCTCAAATAGCCTGTCAAATGGCTAGCGGCCTTGGTCGTCGATTTGGATTTGAAAAGCTCAGACCCTTTGAGTCTAGGTTGTGGAATGAGCTGAGAGATGCGGCAAAAGCCCAACAAGTGCCTGCAAAAGCGCAGGTTTTCGGCAGCGATATATCCCACCGGATGGTGGATTTTGCGGAGCAAAACGCAGCTAAAGCCGGAGTCTCAGAGTTCGCTGCATTTCGAGCTGGTGATGCCCTACAAAGGATGCCACCTGTTGAAGGTGGGGGGGTTTTGATGGTGAATCCGCCCTACGGCGAGCGTATCGAGACGGCAGGGGTTGCAGGCGCTCGTCAAAATGCTACTACCGAGGATGGGGGAGAGTTTTTCTCCCGCTTGGCCACTCATTTGAAAAACAATTACACCAACTGGACCGCTTGGATTTTGACGCCCGATATGAAGTTGTCCAGCAAAATGAGACTTAAAGAAAACAGGCGAATTCCGATGTGGAATGGCCCCATCGAGTGTCGTATGTTTCGCTATGAAATAAAAAAAGGACGCATGGCAGATGCAATCCCTACCGCACCTCCAACCTAAGGCCAGTGTCGTCATCGACACAAACGTTGCTTTAGACATGTGGGTTTATAAGGACAAGGACGTAGAGGGCTTAAAGGCGGCCTTGCAAGGGGCGGTCATTGAGTGGATTGCAACGGATGTCATGAGACAAGAGCTAAGCAGAGTGTTGATGTACCCACACATAAACGCAAGACTTGCAAGTGCAGGCCTTAGCACAGTGGATGTAATGAGCTACTTTGACGCCCTAGTTGTTTTAAAGGACGTAGCTCCCAAATCCCCCTACACCTGCAAAGACCCGGATGATCAAATGTTTATCGACCTAGCCTCAACCCACCGTGCAACGCTGGTGAGCAAAGACAAATGTGTGCTGACCATGAGAAATAGGCTCTCAAGGTTGGGAGTTGGAGTGGTGAAGATTTGGACTGATGAGCTCATCACCCCAACTCTCATCATTTAAGCGCGTCTCGCATACGTTGGATAACGCTTACATAATCTTTTTGCCCAAAGATTGCGCTCCCAGCCACAAACGCATCTGCTCCTGCATCAGCGACAAGGCGAATATTATCTACCTTGATGCCCCCGTCTACCTCCAAATGGATGGACTTGCCCGAGCTGTCGATTAATTTTCTAACGCGCTCAATTTTCTTGAGTGAGGCGCTAATAAAAGATTGCCCACCAAACCCCGGGTTTACGCTCATGATTAAAATTAGGTCTAGATCCTCAATTACTTCGCTGAGCACGTCAAGGGGTTCGGCGGGATTAAAGACCAATCCCACTTTACAACCAGAGGACTTGATGGCTTGGATGCTGCGGTGGACGTGTCGCACAGCATCTGGGTGAAAGCTGATGAGATCTGCGCCCGCGCTTGCAAACGCCTGTGCGAGCGCGTCCACCGGCTCCACCATCAAGTGAACATCGATGGGCACGGGCTTGTGGTGCGCTGTCAAG
>DAIUEA010000039.1:2138-10225 GCA_036845365.1 Limnohabitans sp.
TGACAGATCATAGGCCCGAACGTTAAGTTAGGCACATAGTGGTTGTCCATCACATCAAAGTGGATCCAGTCGGCTCCTGCATTAATTACGTTTTGAACCTCTTCGCCAAGCCTGGTGAAGTCGGCCGATAAAATGGAGGGGGAGATGATGAATTGTTTTGTCATGGTTTTTAAAGGGGCCTTTAAAGTTTTCAGGGCCTACATTTTCTACATTTACTTCAGTCAGCTCGACTAGTTCAAGGAGCACATGGAATTCAGAGGTTTAAAGGCCATTTTGCCTCTGCGGCGAAGACCTACTTACCGAACTGCTTTTGGCTATTATCAAGGGTGCATTGACTTTTTGGGTGGGCGGAGAGAGGTTTTTTACGTGTTTTTGGTTTTGACGGCTTTCGAATGTCAAAATACAGCATCATCAATCATTTACAGGGACCCGCCCTGCATCAGATGCCTAATTACGAACTCAAAGTAGAAGTCAAACCTAAATTTATCTCTGAGCAATCATCCGCTGAGCAAGAAATTTATGCATTTAGTTACACGGTCACCATTAAAAATACCGGTGCTGTTGCTATGCAAGTGATCTCCAGGACTTGGCATATCAATGATGCAAACGGGTTTCACGAGAAAGTGCGCGGCCTAGGAGTGGTTGGGTACCAGCCCTTAATTCAGCCCGGCGAGTCCTTTGAATACGTCAGTGGAGCAAGGCTTAGAACGCCTACAGGCACGATGCACGGGAGCTATTTTTGCGTCTCCGAGGACGCAGAAAAATATGAGGTGGATATACCTATGTTTGTCCTGGACGCACTCAGCGATGAAGATCGTCGCTCAAGCCTCCACTAGAGCGTCAAGAGGGTTTAAATTTAGATGGGCGAATTCGATATTATTTCCAAGTACTTTCACAGAGCGCCCAAAAGGGCGTTGCTTGGGGGCGGAGATGACTGCGCTTTATTGCAACCCACTCTTGGCATGACCCAGTGCATCAGTAGCGATATGCTGGTCGAGGGTAGACATTTTTTATCAACGGTGGATCCCTACAGGCTAGGTAAAAAAGCTTTGGCCGTTAATCTCAGTGATTTAGCCGCGTGCGGCGCAACCCCGCAGGCCTTTACACTTGCGCTCTCCTTGCCAGGGCTCGATTCCAACTGGTTGGAGTTTTTCTCAAACGGGCTGTGGGACATGGCCCACGAGCACGAGATCGACCTCATTGGTGGTGACACCACCAAAGGCCCCTTAACGATATGCATTACGGTTTTGGGGGAGGTGCCTAAGGGGCTTGCATTGCTCAGAAGCGGTGCAAAGGCGGGTGATGATATTTACGTAAGTGGAACCGTTGGGGACGCTGTGTTCGCTCTTGAGGTATTTAGGGGCTATGCGGGAGCGGGGGAGAAGACTTTTGAGCGCATCAGAGCCCGCTTAGAGCAGCCCACCCCAAGGATTAAGTTGGGGCTAGCGCTCAGAGGCACCGCAAGCGCTTGTATTGATTTAAGCGACGGGTTGGTGGGAGACTTGGGGCACATATTAAACCGATCTGGAGTGGGTGCAACGCTAAACACCGATTGGGTTGAGTCAAGCTTGGCGCTCAGCGAGGACTGAAAGGCGCTTGATTTCCAAACCCGTTTGGCTTACGCATTGAGCGGGGGAGACGATTATGAGTTGCTTTTTACAGCAAACAAGAATGCTTGCATGCGAATCCAAGAGGTGAGCCGTGAGCTCAACCTCCCGATCACCCGCATTGGCGAAATCACTGAGAACCTAGGGCTTAGAGTGATGGATTTAGAGGGTCAAAAGATGAGCCGAGCGTTCTCCTCCTTTGATCACTTTGGGGGTTGATGCCATATGATTAATTCTCGCTTCTTACTCTCCCACCCTGCGCATTTCATGGCCCTTGGTTTCGGCTCGGGTCTAAGCCGCTTCGCACCCGGTACTGTTGCCACGCTTTGGGCTTGGGCTGTTTATCTGGTTTTTCAAATGTGGCTGCAGCCTATTGAGATTGGAGTCGTCATCGGAGTCTCGACTTTAGTAGGTTGGTGGGCTTGCACCGTGACTGCTCAGCATTTGATGGAGAAAGATCCGGGATCCATTGTTTGGGACGAGATAGTGGCTTTTTGGCTCATCATGTGGATTTGGATGCCGGTTGGGTTTGGAGGACAATTGGTTGCGTTTGTGATCTTTAGGTTCTTTGACATTGCCAAACCAGGGCCTGTTAGGTGGGCCGATCAATTCTTTAAGGGCTGGGGGTATAAGGGCGGATGGGGTATTTTGTTTGATGACTTTGTGGCCGCTTTTTGTACCTTATTGGTACTGGCCTTGTGGAAAGCAACATAAGGGTGAATAAATATGGGTAACGATACGGGAAACGATATCTTGGTAGGCCGACTGTCTGCTGCGCTGATGCTGCGCGGCTGGTCCATGTGCACCGCAGAGAGTTGCACGGGCGGGCTAATTGCCGCGAGTTGCACTGCGCTTGCCGGCTCTAGCGAATGGTTTGAGAGAGGTTTTGTTACCTACTCGAACGCATCTAAGAGTGAAATACTAGGGGTCGATGCGGCATTGATTCAAAAACACGGCGCAGTCAGCGAGGAGGTCGCACGGGCGATGGCGCTGGGTGGGCTTAAACACTCTAGAGCGCAGGTTTGTTTGGCGGTGACTGGGGTTGCGGGCCCAACAGGGGGGAGCGCAGACAAACCAGTGGGCACAGTTTGGTTTGCCTGGGCGCTACCAAGTAACGGGGGGCCAACTGTTGGGGCAGATGCGATTTGGATCAGCAGCGGGAAAATGCAGTTCGCAGGAGACCGCAAAGAAGTGCGAGAACAAACGGTTGTGCACTCCTTTAACGGAATTGCAAAATTAATAGCTGCTTGATTATTAGGTTTTCAACCCTCCAAGCTAACGTTAAGATAGATGAGTTTTGTTTGATAGATTGGGTGAAAGAAATCCAAATATCACACCACATTACGCAACACAATTTACGGTAGTTCTAGGTATCGCTTATATTGAAGTTTTTGTAACACGACGATTGGAGTCCTCATGAATTCAAAGAACACGCTTAGTAGACGAAAAATAATGACGGCTGCGCTAGCGGGCGGAGCAAGCTCGGTCTTGGCTTCTTGGGCAATGGGCGCGGAAAAAACCAATTTACCAATCGCCTACGGGGAGCGAGAGCTAAGTGTTTTTCCTGAAAAAAAACCAATGATCGTACTCACCTCTCGCCCACCTCAGCTGGAGACGCCTTTTAATTATTTTGATAACCACGTCATTACACCGAACGATGAATTCTTTGTTCGTTATCACTTAGCAGGGATTCCAACTTCAATTGATCCCGACTCCTACAGGTTGAGGGTTCTGGGTAACGTAGGCAAGCCCCTAGAAATTTCATTAGAGGACCTTAAGAAAAACTTTCCTTCCCAGCGAATAGTGGCAGTTAATCAATGCTCCGGTAACAGCCGGGGGTTGTTTGAGCCACGCGTCAACGGTGGCCAGCTCGGCAACGGTGCCATGGGAAATGCTGCTTGGGTAGGAGTTGCTTTAAAAGATATTTTGAGGGCGGCAAATCCGGGGGTTGGTGCAAAGCAGGTTACTTTTGATGGATTAGATAAACCTGTTTTGCAAAGTGATTCCGATTTTGTAAAAGCACTTGATATCGACCATGCCATGAACGGTGAGGTCATGGTTGCATACCAAATGAACGGGGCCGATATCCCGTTTTTAAATGGTTATCCCATCAAACTCATCGTGCCCGGCTACTACGGCACTTATTGGGTAAAGCACTTGAGTGAGATAAAAGTAATAGATGAGGTTTATAACGGGTTTTGGATGAATCCGGCCTACCGTATCCCCGACAATGACTGTAACTGTATTGAGCCGGGAACAACCCCAACTAAAACCATACCCATTAATAAATTCAATGTCCGCTCCTTTATTACTAACCTTACCGATGAGAGTCTAGTCTCGGTTGGTAAGTCTGCGTTGGCAAAGGGTATAGCCTTTGACTCTGGCAGTGGAATTCAAAAAGTATTGTTCTCTCCCGACAATGGGCTAAACTGGATAGAGGCAAGACTCGGACAAGACCTGGGTCGTTATTCATTTAGAGAGTGGCGGGCTGAGTTCACACCGCAACAAAAGGGTCGCCTTGAATTAAGGGTGAAAGCCATTAGTAACGCAGGCGAAGTCCAACCGATGACCGCAAAGTGGATGCCAGCAGGCTACATGCGAAATGTGGTTGAAACAGTCAAAGTTAATGCAGTGTAAGGACGGACATGAAAAAAATACTTCTCTTTATCTCAGTACTTGTGTTGACCTCATTCACAAACGCTAAAACAATTGAGTTGCCAGGGGATACGGTTTTATGGAGACCGTCAGATTTGCCAGGATATACACTAGCTTTACAAAAATGCTCCGCCTGTCATTCAGCCCATTACGCGGAGTACCAACCCCCCAACACAGGCAAGGGATATTGGAACGCACAGGTTTTGAGAATGAAAAACGTTTTCAAAGCACCCATTGCGGATGAGGAAGTTTTAGGGCTTGTGGAGTATTTGAACGCGACTTACGGCGCAAATAGAAAATAATTTAACCTAAGCGCACCCCTAAGCTGAATGACTGAGGATTTTTTCTCGGTTAAAATATTGTCACTATGTTTATTCATTCCACCACTGTTACAGGTTGTAGTTGCCGGGGAGCTTGGCCCTGGCGTGGCTGATCCTTTTCCGAATCAAATTAAACAGTGGGCGTGAGTAAATCGGGTTTTGAAACTTACTACAACCTCTCAGTACGTAGTCCCTCTTTCAATAAGCCCGACAAAAACCGCTCTATTTTAAAGACAAGCCCCTTAATACCAGGCGTTGATGTGGAGCATATATTTTGGTGACACCTAAAGAGTTTGATGAATTGGTTGCAAAGGGTTACAACCGAATCCCAATTATTGAGCAAGCATTTGCAGATTTAGAGACCCCTTTGACTTTGTACCTCAAGTTGACTCAGTCCTCGTTGGCCGTTGGAGAAGAGGTGGGGAAAAATAGTTTCCTATTGGAGTCTGTGGTCGGCGGCGAGCGCTTTGGAAGGTATAGCTTTATTGGACTCCCCGCCAAAACGTGGATACAAGCAAGTGGATACGGTGCAGCCGCCAAAACCCAGGTCATCCATTTGGGCAACGTTTTAGAAGAGCGCACCGGTAATCCGCTTGAATTTATTGCTGATTATCAAAAGCGCTTTAAGGTTGCGTTAAGACCAGGGCTTCCAAGATTTTGCGGGGGATTGGCGGGCTATTTTGGCTATGATAGTGTGCGTTATATAGAGAAAAAACTGGAGCAGACCTGTCCGCCTGACACACTCAAATGCCCTGATATATTGCTGCTTCAAACCGAGGAGCTAGCGGTCATCGATAATTTATCGGGAAAGCTTTACATCATCGTTTACGCAGACCCGAGCCAACCAGATGCTTACGTACTTGCCAAAGAGCGTGTAAGTTCTCTAAAAGCCAAACTATCCACGCCCGTTGTGGCTCCTCTAATTGAGCCCAGGGCTAAGGCTCCCGTAGAGCGTGAATTTGCTAAAGAAGATTTTTTAAAAGCTGTCAAACGTGCAAAGCAGCTAATTGAGGCTGGGGATTTCATGCAGGTACAGGTCGGGCAAAGGTTAAAGAAAAGCTTCACCCAAAGTCCCTTGTCTTTGTACAGGGCTTTGCGCTCTTTAAACCCAAGCCCTTACATGTACTTCTACAACTTTGGGGACTTTCAGGTTGTAGGTGCGTCTCCAGAAATTTTAGTCCGACATGAGCCAACCCCTGAGGGCGCTAAGGTAACTATCCGTCCTCTTGCTGGGACAAGGCCGAGGGGCGCGAGCGAGCAAGAGGACCTAAAGATTGAAGAAGAGTTGATCAACGATCCCAAAGAACGCGCCGAGCACGTTATGTTGATTGATTTGGCGCGAAATGATATCGGCAGAATAGCAAAGCCAGGTTCTGTAAAAGTGACCGAAGCCTTCAAAGTTGAGCGCTATAGCCATGTGATGCATATTGTCAGCAACGTTGAGGGATTGGTTAAAGACTCCTTGGACAGCATGGATATTTTTAAGGCCACTTTTCCCGCAGGCACCTTAACTGGCGCTCCCAAGGTGCATGCAATGGAGTTGATTGATCAGCTCGAGCCTTCCAAGAGAGGGATTTACGGTGGGGCATGCGGTTATTTGAGCTTCGCAGGGGATATGGATATTGCAATCGCAATTCGTACGGGAATTATTAAAGACGGCGCTTTGCTGAGGGCCAGCGAGTTGGTTGAGGAGGGTTTGTTATGAGCGAGCTCAAGATTTTGATGGTTGACAATTACGACTCTTTCACCTACAACATCGTTCAGTATTTTGGTGAACTTGGAGCGCAGGTCACGGTTCTTAGGAACGATGAGCTGAGCGTTGAAGACATAGCTGCGCTCAACCCAGACCGGCTTGTCATATCACCCGGTCCTTGCTCGCCCATGCAGGCTGGGATCTCGGTTGCAGCAATCAAGCATTACGCTGGCAAGATCCCCATATTAGGTGTGTGCCTTGGACACCAAAGCATTGGCGCCGCTTTTGGGGGGAAGGTTATCCGGGCAAAGACATTGATGCACGGCAAAACCAGTTTAATAAGTACAACGGGCGTGGGTGTTTTCAGTGGACTGCCAAAACAATACACTGTCAACAGATACCACTCTTTGGCAATCGAACGAGAGTCTTGCCCCAAAGAGTTGGAGATCACGGCTTGGTGCGATGACGGAGAAATAATGGGTATCAGGCACAGGGAGTTGAATGTGCAAGGAGTACAGTTTCATCCAGAGTCAATTCTCACAGAGCACGGACATGCGTTGTTAAAAAACTTTATGGACCTCGCTTGATTAGCTCGTTTAAAGTAATTGGCATTTAAAAACACTTTTAATTGAAATTGGATTTTTACCATGAGTATTACCCCAAACGAAGCATTACAAAGAACCATTGAACACCGTGAGATTTTTCATGACGAGATGCTGCACCTCATGAGGATGATTATGAAAGGGGAGATGTCTCATCTGATGATGGCTTCCCTGCTAACAGGTTTGAGAGTGAAAAAAGAGACCATTGGCGAGATCACGGCAGCCGCTCAAGTGATGCGCGAATTCGCAACTCCTGTGCATGTTAAGGACTCGAGAAATTTGGTTGATATCGTTGGCACGGGCGGGGATGGCTCACACACGTTTAACATCTCCACTTGCGCCATGTTTGTCATCAGCGCAGCAGGAGCGAGTGTGAGTAAACACGGCGGGCGCAGCGTCAGTAGCAAAAGCGGGAGCGCAGATGTGCTAGAGAGTTTGGGGATCAATATAAATTTAAAGCCCACTCAGATCGCTCAGTGTATTGATGAACTAGGGATCGGTTTTATGTTCGCCCCTAACCATCACCCGGCCATGAAAAATGTGGCTCCTGTTAGAAAAGAGCTTGGCGTGAGGACTATTTTTAATATCCTTGGGCCGCTGACGAACCCAGCTCAAGCTCCCAACATTTTGATGGGCGTTTTTCATGAAGACTTGGTCGGAATTCAAGTGCGCGCGCTAGAGCGTTTGGGGGCCAAACACGCTTTGGTGGTTTACGGTCGCGACGGCTTGGATGAACTTAGTCTGGGAGCTACGACTTTGGTTGGAGAACTAAAAGACGGAGAAATCAAAGAGTATGAGTTGCACCCCGAGGATTTTGGTTTGCCAATGAGTAGTCTTCGTGCTTTAAAGGTGAGCACACCCCAGGAGTCCCAGGCAATGCTCATGTCCGTGTTACAAAACAAGAGTGGACCGCCAAAAGATGTGGTTTGCTTGAATGCAGCAGCAGCCCTTTACGCAGCTAATGTGGTGGAAAGTATTCGCGACGGTTTAGACTTGGCCCGCAAAACGATCGAATCTGGTGCAGCCCTAACTAAGATGGAGCAGATGGTCACACTCACTCAAAAATTAGCAAAATCGAACTAAATTTACATTCACAGAAACACAACGGACTGGACTATGAGCGACATATTAAAAGAGATAGTGCAAGTCAAGCACATGGAGATCGAGGAGAGCAAGAAAAAGGTATCGCTCGAGTCCATCAGGGCTGATG